>NZ_JADPGO010000016.1:0-88584 GCF_015668165.1 Blautia sp. 1001283B150304_161114_C9
CTTTTAAAACCCCTTCCGGCAACGGAAAGGTCTTTACTGGAGGCAAAAGTCCCTCCTGTAAAGCGTAGAACCTCATGTGTTTATGCAGATCTGAGGAAACTCCATTCAGAAATGGAACTCTTAAAAGCAGCATAGATACAGGCAGATATACAGCGGACTACCTGTAATGTGGAAACCAGCCATATCTGGCATGGAAAAAGCACATAACTGTGCAGACCTAAGTTACAGGCGTATCCGCCGATATTTAGTCTGACGCCTAAAGCGTCCGGAAGCACGTGACTTTAGCCATGTGAGGTTCACTTAAAAAATAACTCTATCCAGAGAGCAGAATGTGAAATCAGGAAATCTCTTTATGCAGAAAAAGAACAGATACAAAAAATATTCTGTGATGGAAGAAAGTTTTCCGGGACTGTGGGAATTTACATGTCGAAAGGCGATACACACAGAGGAGGACGAAGTGTGGCGAAGGTAGAATTGGATAATGGAACAATTCTGTACTATAAGCCACATAGTCTTGATAAGAATATAAAATATCAGGAACTTTATAACTATTTATGCAGAAAAACAGGAATTTCCTGCAGGACGGTACAATATTTATCTCATGATTCCTATGGATGGGAAGAAAAAATTGAGAATATTCCCTGTAAAAACGAAAGTGAGGTGGAGCATTATTATTTCAGAATGGGCATACATCTGTTTTTGGGATATGCCCTTGGAGCAACAGATCTTCATGGTGAAAATATTATCGCACATGGAGAATATCCTGTGATTATCGATATGGAGACATATCCGGGATATTTAAAACAACAATCAGAAAAAGACGGAAGTAGTGTAGAAGAAAAAATAAACAAAAGTACAGAAATAAAATTGGCAAATTCGGTTATACATACAGGAATGCTCCCTGTTCTCACATGGGGCAGAGGAAACAGCAGAGTTCTTATAAGTGCAATGGGAACAGAGGAAAAGATAAAAACGCCGTTTAAACTTCCTGTGGTAAAGGATGATAAAACATCTGATATTCACATAGAATATGAACCTGTGGAAATGCAGATAAAGGAATGCATTGTAAGACTAAATGATCAGGTTATCAATGCGGCAGATTATACGGAATGCATTATCAGAGGATTTTGCAGGGCGTACATGGTGACAATGGCAGATAAGAAAGTGGAGGTGATGTTGTCCGGCTTTTTTGACGGACGTTCCAGAGTTGTACTGCGGCATACCCAACAGTATGCAATGTATCTTATGGCTTCGTTTCATCCGGATTATATGAAGTCAAGAGAATGCAGGAAAGCTCTTTTGAATGTGATTCACAAAGAGGGGGAATCTTCTTTTATGAAAGAGATTCATGATTATGAAATTGACAGCCTTCTGGAAATGGATATACCCTGCTTTGAGATTGATGCGAACAGCAGATCTGTTTATGATGGAAATGGCGGAGAACATAAAGAATATCTGCCCTGTACTCCTTATGAGTCATGGCGAATGCATATGAAGCAGATGAGTTACTCTGATATGGAATGTCAGTGTGATTATATCAGGCTGTCCATGGAAATGCTGAAGGCATCTGATGGAAAGAAAAAGATGTTTCCGACCAGGATAAAGGGATATGACACAGATAAAGAGCGCAAAATATACAGTCAGATCAGAAAGATAGTTCATCGAATCTGCAGCAGAGCAATTATCCGGGAACAGAGTGTTGGCTGGACAGGACTGCAATTCTGGGATAATGGTCACTGGAACCTCAGATCAGGTGGAATCTATTTATATGATGGAATATCGGGGACAGTCTTGTTTCTTGCAAAATATCTTCATGATTTTGAAGAAAAGAATGCAAGTGCAGAAGAAATTTATCATCTTGCTGTTTTGAGATTGAAAGCTTATACAGATGAAATACACAAAAAACAGATTTATGATAAAAATCTTCTGACAGGTATTGTAAATGGAGAAAGCTCGGTGGTATATACCTATCTTTATCTGTTTAAACTTACAGGAAAAAGAGTGTGGATGATTTATGCGGAAAAGCATTTCAGCATTATTGAGAGGGTATGGAAAGAAGATTCACAACTGGATTATCTGAGCGGAAATGCCGGAGCTATTGTAATGGCAGTAATGTTATATAAAGAAACCGGAAATCTGAAATATTATGAAATAGCGGCAGATATGGAAAAAGATTTGTGGAAGAAAGGACAGGAAACCGGAAATGGATACGGATGGAGATTAAAAGGAACAGACGGACCGCTGGCTGGAATGTCTCATGGCAACAGTGGATTTATGATGGCTTATGCAGCGTTGTATGAATGTAATCATAAAGTGGAATATGCTGATAAAATACAGCTTTTGCTGAGATATGAGGATTCTTTGTACTCAGAGAAAGCCGGAAACTGGAAGGATTTACGAGAGAGTTCAGGGGAAAGCTTCATGAATGCATGGTGCCATGGGGCGCCGGGAATCCTGCTTTCACGAATGAAACTGGAAGAGCTGTTTCCTGAGGATATGCAGATTAAAAAAGACAGGTTAAATGCTGCAGACTCTTTGTTTTATGGAGAACAGGATGAAAAAATTTGTCTGTGTCATGGGATGTCCGGGAATTTACTTATTATGAAGAAGTATCTTCGAAAATATGGTAATAAAAAAATGAAGGAGCAATATGAGGCGTTATGTGACTGCCTTTTATTTCAACTGGATCACCCGGCAAAAATATCTGGGACAGAATATCTGAATCTGGCTTTTATGAATGGCATTTCCGGTACGGGAATGGCATTAATGGAAATTTTATGAAAACTAAGGGAACACCTGCAGACTGTAAATTTATGGTCAGCAGGTGTTTCTTTTATTTGTTTTCGGAAATATATTTGAGAATTAGTTTCTTCTTCATCCGATTGACGTACTGGCGGGACAGCTTCAGTTTCCGGGCAATCTGGGCATCGCTTTTATCCTGATAAAAGTACATGGACAGAATTTTTCTCTGGACACTGTCCGAAGGGTAAGAGTTGATATATGCGGTTACATCATAATAGGTGTCATCAAAACTGTCGGGAGCCTGTAATGAAACAGAACAAGAATCAAAATCATCTTTTTCAGGTTCGGAAAGACAACTGCGGCAAAGGGAACGATATCTGTTTTCGACAGAGGTCTGCATGTATCTGATACATTCACCTTCTGAGGATGAAGAACTTAAATATGGCAATGTCTTTAACAAAGTAAGATACAATTCCTGTGTGGAATCTTCACGTTCCATGCAGTGAATCCGGGATGCATATCCTTTCACAAGCGGTTCCATACGTTTGAGAATTTCACTGTCTGAATCTGGGATACCATTTTGACAATTTTGGATAAGTTCTGTCAGTGTTTTCATAGGTATCTACCTCCTTTTTAGGGGAAGTAGTAAGAAAACTGCTGATCAGAAACTAAAAAAGAAAAAAATTATGAGTTTACAAATGGAAGAGAAAAAACTCTTTATTAAGTGAGTTTGCAAATTCAAATTAATGATAAGAGGAGAAAAAATATATGGTAAAAAGAGATTGGTAGAATAATTGTAGAGAATAAAACTGTGCCTTAAATTGGAACGGTAATAATAAGACCAGAAAAGACTTTTAGTGGATGGAATATAGAAAAAAATGCGTAATAAAAGAAGATTAAGAGGAGGGAGGTGAACTATGGAAACAACGGTTATGAATGTGGCAGTTTCGCATGGAATCTGGGCAGTGCTGGCGGTATTTCTTTTGGTTTATATTGTGAAATCAAATGAAAAACGAGATGAGAAACAGGAAGAGCGGGAAAAAAATTATCAGTCTGTAATAGAGAAACTGACAGAGAAATTAGAGATTTTACATCAGGTACAAAGTGATTTATCAGAAATCAAAGAGAATCTTTTTGGTAAGCATAAGCAGGAGTAAAAATTCAGGTATAAAATTGTCAAGGGAAAATTTATTCTTTGAGGTTTGCAAAGCTGAAATTAAGAACTCTTTATCAAGTAGAATTTGCAAATTCGAAAAAATATAAATTTCAGGAGGAAATGAATATGGCAGGTACAATGTCAGAAAAGAAATTTATATGTTTGTGGATATACAATGGGAAATAATGTGAAATCAGATATTGTTGTATTATCAAAAACAGGTAAAGTAAAAAATAGATATCGTCTTTCTGAGCCTCAGTATGGAATTACATATTTTGGAAAATCAGTAAAATGATATGAGTTCATTTTAATGAATAAATGGCATGAGGATGAAGGCGGCATTGAAAGTGAAAAAATCTTTTTGATAAAATAGGAAAAAGAAATAGAAGCTCTCTCTACAAAATGAATGTCACAGTGGGGAGGGCTTTTATCATTCAGGCAAGAAAACAGATTAATCCGATATACAGGCAAAAACACTCATGCCCATTAGAATACGTTTTATTCTATAATTACAGATGTTCATATAAAAGGTGGTATACTATAATAATAAATATCATTGAATGGAGGAAAAAGAGATGAAAGAATACAAGGTTATAACAGCACTTTTTTTGTCAGCAGTAATGCTGGGTACAGCTCCATTAACCGTATGGGGAGCGGAGAGTTTTTCGACAGGGGAATCTTTCAGTGATGGAACAGAAAATATTCCTGACATAGTAACAGATTCGGCTCTGTCTGGTGAATCTTCTGAAAGAGACTATGAGTTAAGCATAGAAACAGGTACGGATGTAGAGCTTACAGAAAGTGATTTTTATGATCCGGAATTTCGTGTAGAGAAATATGTGAAAGTCAGAAATTCAGGAAAAAAAGAAACAAGAGTCCGGGTAGATGCTTCTGGTCTTAAGAATTTTGAGGTAGATGATCAGATGGCAAAGTGGTCAGAGGATTATGAGGAACAGGATTCCAAAAGACTGCTGAAGCCGGGAGAAACTCTGGACTTTTTTGTACTGCCAAAGCAGGAATACGGAACATATGATGAAACGTTTGATTTCCTTGCAGATGACGGAAGCAGATATCCGGTTCATATCACAATGAACAGAGAGAAGAACCCAACGGAAAAGAAGAGTCTGGAAATTACCGAAAAATCTTCCGAGAGTTTCCCGATAATGCACTGGGGATATAAGACACTTCCGGAAGCCAGAATTTATGTTCTAAAAAATTTTACGGACATGAATATGGAACTGTCTTTCGATTACAGCAAAGACTGTAGTGTATCATTATCCGGAAATACCAGTCTGGCACCTGGAGAGAGTACAGAACTGAGCCTTTGTCCGCAGATGGGACTGCCAGTTGGAGAACATGATCTTGGAGTGACAGTGACTGCGAAAACAGCGACAGGAGATACTATAACAAAGAAGATTTGGGATTCTTTCAGAGTAGATTCAAGGACATTTCAGGGACTGGTGGATACCATTGAACCTGTGACCGGAATTACCAATGGCGTAGAAAAAACTGCTGATGCTTTACATTTGCCATCGGTTCTTAAAGTCTATGGTGCTGAAGTGGATGGAGAAAAAACGACATTTTCTGCCGATGTAAAATGGGATGTGGAGAATTGCGCATATAACCCGAAAAATACGGCGTCTCAAAGTTTCACAGTTAACGGACAATTGGAACTGCGTGAAGGTGAAAACAATGAAGAGCTGGATACGTCTGTAAAGATAAAGGTACAGGTGGATGCGTACAAGGCGTTGAACAGACCGGTGATTGATCCGACATGGACCAGAGTGATCACAAATTATGCAGAACTTTCTTTAAGAGATATTTCTAATGAAGCAGACGGATATTTTTTTGTAGCAGCAGAATCTCAAAAGGAACTGGAAAAAGGAAATTATATCGCACAGGTGAAGGTCGCAAAATCTGAACTGAATCATTATCCTAAACTGAAATATATTCCTGAAGGGACGCATTATCTCTATTGCAGGGCATATAAAGAGGAAAGTGGTCATACGGAGAAATATGGTGAATGGTCTGAAGGATTTCTGTTAAAGGTAAATATAAAGACACCAAATGCACCTGTGGTTCAGAAACTACAGGTGAAGAAAAATGATGTTAAAATTATCCTTGGCAGTAATACAGAAGAACTGGATGGTTATGATGTTGTTGCTGCCAGAAGTAAAGACGGGGATGAGCCATCAGATTATATAAAGGTACAATGCAGATATTCAGGAAACAGCAAGGAACTCATTCTAAAAGGAGTACCGAAAGGAAACTGGTATATTGGTGTACATGGCTATAAATATCTGGATGGATCAAATAAAAAAGTACTGAGTAAGTGGGCGGAAGTTCAAAAAGTAACGGTAAAGACAAGCCTTGTAACAGGAAAACCAGCTGTTAAATCGGCAAAGGTTTCCAGACAGGGAACAAAAAGAAAAGTAACGGTGAAGTTTACTGTACCAAAAGCCTGTGACGGAACGGACTGGGTACTGGCAAAGAAAGTATCTCAATCTGAAGATGGAAGTTATACATATGTCAGCGGTTATGCTTATACTAAGAAAAATCAGACGAAAACTACAGTCATTTTTAAAAATGTAAAACCTGGAGTTTATTATCTTACAGGACGTGCTTATGTAAAAGGATATGCAAAAAATTATACGAAATGGTCAGAGGTAAAGAAAGTAGTTGTGAAGTAGAAAAGTGATTTAGACCAGAAATTTAATTTTTTTCTGCATATATATCAAAAAAGAAGGTGTTGTTTGTCAGAATAAATAATCCAAAGGAAGTATGGTAGTATTTATTCTGCAACTGTGTGGTATAACCAAAACCTGAGTTTACGACTGTGAATGTACATTCTGCATCAGATTCTTTCCAGTTTACAACACTGAAAGTTAATGTTCCTGGCATAATTTTTGCCTCCTTTAAATTTTTTGAATTTGCAAATTCACTATATAAAGATGCTGCTTTTGGTGATTTGTAAACCATAAGTGTGTATATGAGCATGATTTTTTTCTTTCATGCGGAAATTAGGTAAGAATAAAAATAAAGATTCGAGGTCAGATGATGCATGTTTATTCCTTTTTTATATTTTCGGCATCAGTTTAATGTAAAATAATAACGGGTAAAGAAGATATAAGATGTTCTGGTACATACAATTAAGAAGAAAGGAAGCTTGTGCTGTGCATAGTCAAAATGATGAACCGCCTGAGATGATCAGGCGGTTTTGGAATATCTGGATTTTTTATGAATATTTTATTTTTAATTACAGGTATAATGTGTTACAATAAATATAACCATTAAGACTACCAGGCAGGTCAGAATTTGACCTGCCTGTAAATAAATACGGAAGTAAATCGGGGTCAAAAGAATCGTTAATAATTCTAACAAAATAAAATTACCGGTGTAGCAAAAATAAAATTACAGGGGAAATGCGGATGAGTGAGATGACAGATGCATATGTAAAACTGGATAAGGTTTCCAAGATATATGGAACCAAAGAAGTAAAGATCGTTGCAGTAGATGAGATCAGCTTTGAGATTGCCAAGGGAGAGTTTGTAGTGATCGTTGGTCCCAGCGGTGCGGGCAAGACGACAGTGCTGAACATTCTTGGGGGTATGGATCAGGCTACCAGCGGAGAGGTTCTGGTGGATGGAAGGAATATTGCCAGATATAACAGCAGGCAGCTTACCAGTTATCGGAGAAATGATATTGGATTTGTATTCCAGTTCTATAATCTGGTGCCCAACCTTACAGCACTGGAGAATGTAGAACTGGCACTGCAGATATGTAAGAATCCGCTGGATGCCAGGGAGGTTCTGGAGGAAGTGGGACTGAAGGACAGACTGACCAATTTCCCGGCACAGCTTTCCGGTGGTGAGCAGCAGAGAGTTTCCATTGCCAGAGCACTGGCGAAGAATCCCAAGCTGTTGTTGTGTGATGAGCCCACAGGTGCACTGGACTACCAGACTGGTAAGGCAATCCTTAAACTTTTGCAGGATATGTGCAGGGATCGTGGAATGACAGTGATCGTCATTACCCATAACTCGGCGCTGACACCTATGGCAGACCGTGTGATCAAGATCAAGAACGGCAAGGTTTCCAGGATGACGATGAATGACCATCCTACACCGATTGAGGAGATAGAATGGTAGGTGATTAGTATGAAAGCAATGCATAAAGATTTCTGGATGGAGATACGCAAGAGCAAAGCCAGATTTATTTCCATATTTATGATCGTTGCTCTGGGAGTTGCGTTTTTCTCCGGGATACAGGCCTCATCACCGGATATGCGCTTCTCAGGCGATGCCTATTATGATGAAACCAATCTTATGGATATCAAAGTAGTGGGAACTCTGGGACTGACGGAGGATGATGTAGCTGCCATTAAGCAGGTGGACGGAGTAGAGAATGCAGAGGGCGCCTATGGTACAGATGTAATGTGTGGAGAAGGCGAGAAGCAGAAGGTACTTCATGTGGAAGCTGTGGATCAAACCATGAACCGGATCTCAGTGACAGAGGGAAAAGCTCCGGAAAAAAGCGGAGAGATTTTTCTTGACTGTATTTTTGCTGAGAGCAATGGATATAAGGTGGGTGATCAGATTACCCTGAAAGAGGGCGGAGACAGCGAACTGTTGAAAAAGACAGATTACACAGTTGTAGGTTTAGGAGAGAGTCCGCTTTACATATCCTATAATCGCGGAAATTCCACTCTGGGTTCCGGTGAGGTTAATGGATTTGCCTATGTGCTCCCTGAGGATTTTGGCCAGGAGGTTTATACACAGATCTATGTGCAGGCTCATGGGGCACAGGATCTGATCAGCTATACAGATGCTTATGATTCCCTGATAGAGCGAGTGCAGGAGCAAGTGGAGGGGATTGAGGCAGAACGGTGCCAGGTTAGATATGATGAGATTGTAGAGGAAGCTAATGACAAGCTTGCAGATGCCAGACAGGAACTTGAAGACGGCAAGAAGGAGGCTGATGAGAAGCTTGCGGATGCCAGAAAAGAATTGGAGGATGGCGAAAAGAAGTTAAAAGATGGCAAGAAGGAATATAAGGATGGCAAGAAAAAGCTTGCAGACGCAAAAAAGGAACTGGAGGACGGAAAAGCCCGGCTTGCAGATGCAAAGAAGGAGTTAGAGGACGGCAGATCCCAGCTTGCCAGTGCGAAAGAGCAGATTGCCAGTGGCAGAGCACAGATCGCATCTGCAAAGGAACAGCTGAATGCCGGATGGGCGGAGGTTTCCGAAAACCAGGCAAAGCTTGATGATGGAAAGGCTCAGCTTGAGGATGGCAAGAACCAGTTAAGTGCCGGTGAGAAGAAGATTGCAGATGCAAAGACGCAGCTTACCCAGAGTCAGCAGGAACTTGACAATGGCAAGGCGCAGATCCAGTCAGGCAGAGAGCAGATTGCAGCAACCAGACAGGATTTAAATGCCAAAAAGGAAAGCTGCAATCAGGGACTTGCGCAGATTGAGCAGCAGGAGGCCGGACTTGCAGAAGGAGAGGCTCAGCTTGAGGGTGCCAGAAGTCAGCTTGCAGCATTGCAGGCACAGTATGAGCAGGCACAAGCTTCAGGCACATATTCCGAGGAAGACCTGGCGGCTCTGGCAGCACAGGTTTCCGCTTATCAGGAGCAGGTGGACAGTCAGGCAGCCCAGCTGGAAGCATCCAGAAACCAGATCGCAGCAGCAAGAAGTGAACTGGAGAGTGGTTTAAGCCAGGTGGAGAGCGGACTGGCCCAGCTTGATGCAAAGGAAGCAGAACTGAACCAGCAGGAGGCCGCATTTCCCGATGCCCAGGCAAAGATTGATGCAGGATGGAAAGAGGTGAAGGCTCAGGAGAAGAAGCTGGAACCAGCCAGAAAAGAGATTCAGGAAAAAGAAGCCCAGCTTGAGTCAGCACAGGAACAGATCGATGCTGCAAAAGCAAAACTAAATTCCAGCCAGGCTCAGTTAGAGGAGAAGGAGGCAGAACTTGCTTCAGGAGAAGCACAGATCCGGGAGAATGAAGGGAAGCTTGCTTCCGGCGAGAAAGAGATTGCCGACAATGAACAGAAGCTGAGGGATGGAGAGAAAGAAATCTCAGAGAACGAACAGAAGCTGAAGGATTCCAGAAAGGACATCAAAAAAGCTGAGAAGGATCTGGAAGAAGGTAAAAAAGAATACGAAGACGGAAAGAGGGATGCAGAGAAAGAAATCGCAGACGGTGAGAAGAAAATTCAGGATGCTCAGGATGAGATCGATGATATCAGTATGCCGGAATGGATGGTAACGGACCGCAATGATCTGCCGGAATATTCAGATTATGGGGATAATGCAGACAGAATGAGAAGTATCGGACAGGTTTTCCCTGTTATCTTTTTCCTGGTGGCTGCACTGGTAAGTCTGACTACCATGACACGAATGGTGGAGGAACAGAGAACCCAGATTGGTACAATGAAGGCTCTGGGATACGGCAAGTATGCGATTGCATCCAAATATCTGCTGTATGCCTTTCTTGCCACAGTGGGAGGCAGTATCCTGGGAATTCTGATCGGAGAGAAGATCCTGCCTTTGGTTATTATTAACGGGTATGGCATTATGTACAAGGGCATGATGAACAATATCCAGATCCGTTATGAGTTTAAATTTGCAATGATAGCAGCAGGTGCGGCAACTGTGTGTACCGTCGGAGCCACCATTTTCTCCTGTTACAGGGCACTGGCGGAAACTCCGGCATCACTGATGCGTCCTCCTGCTCCCAAAGAGGGTAAGAGAATCCTGCTGGAACGGATCCCGCTTTTCTGGAAGCACTTGAATTTTACATGGAAATCTACACTGAGAAACCTTTTCCGATATAAAAAACGTTTCTTTATGACAATTTTCGGTATTTCGGGAAGTATGGCGCTGATGCTGGTAGGCTTTGGACTCAGAGATTCCATTATGGATATTGCCAGACGGCAATATCAGGAGCTTCAGCATTATACAGGAACGATTATTGATGATGAGGATGCAACAGATAAGGAGAGACAGGAGCTGGATGAGTTTCTGAAAAATAACAGTCAGATTGAGAGATATACCCATGTGCAGTTTACCAAGATGAGTGTTCCCAGAAATAAATCCAATATCAGCGTATATGTTTATGTGCCTGAGAATCTTGAGACCTTTAATAAGGATGTAACTCTTCAGGACAGAAAGACAAAAGAGAAGTATAAGCTGACGGATGCAGGTACAGTGATCAGTGAGAAGACGGCAACCCTGACAGGACTGAAAGTGGGGGACAGCATGACCATCACAAAGGATGGGAAAAATTATGAGACAAAGATCGCAGCAGTGACAGAGAATTACATGGGACATTATATTTATATGACAGGAAATGTCTATGAACAGATCTTCGGGGAGAAGCCTGACTATTCTGCAACTGTGTTCACAGTAAAAGAGGAGTACAAAGAATCAGAATCTGAGGTGGGAAATGAGATCCTGAAGTATCCGGCTGCGTTAAGCATCAGCTATACCAGCAGTCTGGAGGCTCAGCTTCACAGAATGCTTGGAGCATTGGATACGGTAATCATAGTGCTGATCATTTCTGCGGGAATGCTTGCTTTCGTGGTTCTGTATAATCTGAACAATGTCAATATTACGGAACGCCAGAGAGAACTGGCAACCCTGAAGGTGCTGGGATTCTATGATGCTGAAGTTTCTGCCTATGTGTACAGGGAGAATGTTATCCTTACCTTCATCGGCGTACTGGCAGGAGCTGTATTCGGAATCTTTTTGCACAGGTATATTATCCGTACTGTGGAAGTGGATGCGGTTATGTTTGGAAGAAATATCAATCCTGTCAGTTTCCTGTACTGCGGACTGCTGACAATTGGATTCTCCATGATCGTAAATCTGTTTATGCATCAGAAATTAAAGAAGATTGACATGGTAGAATCCCTGAAAAGTGTGGAATAAACGATTTGCCGCTTTATTGCAGGAAAGAAGAAATAGAAAAATACAGGATAAAATGTGAAATATATCAGATAAAACACAAAGAAGAATGAAAATACAATAGCGATTTTTGACAAAATAAAAAAGTGGGGTTGACGTATTTTTGTAACTTTGTTATAGATGGCTTTATCAATTAAAAACATACGGATTGTTACTGTTAGGAAGGCAAAACCAGAATCTATGGCTGAGAAAATCAGTCTGTAAATTCTGGTTTTTTTATGTTACAGGGAAATTACTTCGTAATGTTCCTGTAAGCAGGATTCTTTCTTGTTACGTTACAGGGAAATTACTCCGCTGTCAGGAAACATATCGTTTGGAAAAGGAAAGACATGGATAATATCATAATTGAAAAAGTGATCAATAACAATATTATCTCGGCATATGAGAAATCCGGTGCAGAAGTAATCGTGATGGGACGTGGAATCGGTTTCAAAAAGAAACAGGGAGAAGTGGTTCCTGCTGACCAGATCAGTAAAATCTTTCGCATTAAAAGCCGGACACTGACGGAACAGTTCAAGGAGCTGCTGGCCAATATGCCGCTGGAACGAGTGAGGATTTCAGACGAGATCATCTCTCATGCAAAGGATCATCTGAAATTAAAACTGAATCAGAGCATTTATGTGACGCTGACGGATCATATTAATTTTGCAATTGAAAGAGTGAGCCAGGGAATAGAACCGCAGAATGCATTATTGTGGGAAATCAAGCGCTTTTATCCTCAGGAATTTCAATTAGGAATCTATGCGTTGGAGCTGATCCATGACAGACTTGGTATTCTTCTGCCGGAGGATGAAGCAGGATTTATTGCTCTTCATTTCGTAAATGCAGAATATGGTACAGATATCCGGGATGCAGTGAAATTTCCGGATCAGATGCAGGCAATTGTGGATATTGTGGAACGTGATCTGGGAATACTGTTGGACGAATCATCTTTACATTATGAGCGCTTTATGACACATATCAAGTTTCTGATACAGCGGATTTACCGGAAGGAGCTACTTTCCAGCGAGGACAGAGAGCTGTCCCTGTTGATGCAGCGGAAATATCCCAGGGAATATCAATGCAGTGTAAAGGTTGCGGAATATATCATGCAGGCAACCGGCAGCAGATTGTCTGAGGAAGAAATCATGTATCTGGCTGTGCATATCCGCAGAGTTACTACTATAGATTTATAAAATGATAATTATAAATGTAAAAAAGAAGGAGGCTTTTAAGCATGTTTGATTTTTTTAAGAAGAAAAAGACACCTGAACTGATCATCGGATCTCCGGTGAAGGGGAAGACAGTTCCTCTTTCCAGTGTAAATGATCCGACCTTCAGTGAGGGGATGCTGGGAAAGGGTGCGGCAATCCTTCCGTCCGACGGAAAAATTTATGCGCCTGCAGACGGAACAATTGAAACACTGTTTGATACCCTTCATGCATTCAGTCTTTCTACGGCTGATGGTGTGGAGATTCTGGTCCATGTGGGTCTGGATACAGTCAAAATGGGCGGTGACGGATTTACAGGTCATGTACATTCCGGTGATGCAGTGAAGAAGGGAGATCTGATTCTGGAGATTGATCTGGAAAAGGTCAAAGCTGCAGGATATGATACCAGTACACTTGTTGTTATCTGTAATACAGATGACTATGGAGATGTCCGGGGACTGGATAACAAAGAGGTACAGCCCGGTGATGATGTGATCGTGATCACAAAATAATAATCATGTATTTTTCCCGGGGGTATCCGGGTAAAAATAAATAAAAGGGGATTTGAAAGAGTAAATCATTCTATCTAAGGAGGAAAAAGTATGAAGTATTTACAGAAATTAGGAAAAGCCCTGATGTTACCGGTAGCTTGTCTTCCAATCTGCGGTATCCTCATGGGTATTGGTTATTTACTTTGTCCTGCAAGTATGCAGGGTGGTGATATCACCGGATTTGGTCCGATGGTTGGTATTTTCCTTGTAAAAGCCGGTGGTGCCCTGATCGATAATATGGCACTGTTATTCGTAATCGGCGTAGGTGTGGGTATGTCAGATGACCACGATGGTACAGGCGGTCTTGCAGCCCTTGCTTCCTGGCTTATGATCACAACACTGTTAAGCACAGGATTTGTTACAACACTGTTTCCATCTATCGCAGACAATGCAGACAAAACACTGGCATTTAACAAAATTGCCAACCCATTTATCGGTATTCTTGCAGGTGTGATCGGATCTAGCTGTTACAACAAATTCAAAAGCACAAAATTACCGGACTGGCTTTCTTTCTTCAGCGGCAAACGTTGTGTAGCCATCATCGCAGGTGTTGTATCTATTCTCGTATCCGTAGTGTTACTGTTTGTATGGCCGATCCTCTTCGGTGCACTGATTTCCATCGGTAATGCAATTGCCGGAATGGGAGCTCTTGGAGCTGGTATTTATGCATTCCTGAACAGACTTTTAATTCCTACAGGTCTGCATCACGCATTAAACAATGTATTCTGGTTTGATACAATCGGACTTGGCGACCTGACTCATTTCTGGGCAGGTGAGACATCTGCAGATGTAAGCTGGAGCCTTGGAATGTATATGTCCGGTTTCTTCCCATGTATGATGTTTGGTATTCCTGGTGCAGCTCTGGCAATGATCCAGTGTGCAAAGGACAATAAGAAAAAAGTTGCTATTGGTCTGGTAGCTTCCGCAGCAATCTGTTCATTTATCTGTGGTGTTACAGAGCCGTTCGAATTTGGTTTCATGTTCCTGGCTCCTGGACTTTATGTTATTTATGCATTATTATATGGTATCTTTACATTTGTCACAGTATTATTAGGATTCCGTGCAGGCTTTTCATTCTCAGCAGGTGCAACAGACCTTCTGTTCTCCGCATCTCTGCCTGCAGCACAGAAAACATTGCTGATCATTCCTCTGGGAATCGCAGCATTCATCGTATTCTATGTAGTATTCAGATTTGCAATCCTTAAATTTGATCTGAAGACTCCTGGAAGAGAAGATGATGATATGGATGAGACAACTGTAAAACTTGCAAACGATAACTTTACAGAAGTTGCAAAAATTATCTTAGAAGGTGTTGGCGGAAAAGGAAACGTTGCATCTATCGATAACTGCATTACAAGACTTCGTCTGGAAATCAAAGATTACACAGCTGTTGATGAAAAGAAAATTAAATCAGCCGGTGTTGCCGGTGTGATCAGACCTGGTAAAAATTCTGTTCAGGTTGTAATCGGTACGAAAGTTCAGTTCGTAGCAGATGAGTTTAAAAAGCTCTGTAAATAATATAGCAGATAAAATCCCTTTTTACAAAAAAGACCGCATTCATTGCGGCCTTTTTTCAATGGAAAAATACTCTGTGATTTTATGTTTTTGATCAAATTGATTATTGTATTCCAGAATGTGATGTTTATTCATCAGCTTCTGAAATTTCTCTGGTAAATTGTTCTGGGAATACCAGGTACCGTCTGTATTACATACGGCACCGATTCCAATGATCGGAAGCTTGTCTTTCGTCCTGTTCCACTGTTTCTGATTTCCAGTATGGCTATTTTATATTATTTTGCTTTAATTTTCAATACCTTTGAATAAGAACTGTATGCTTTGACATAGCTGTTGGTATCCTTTACATAACTGCGGATACGGAAGTAGTAGGTTTTACCCTTTTTCAGGGATTTCAGGGTATAGCTTCCATTGGAATCTCCGGATAACTTCAGGCGTTTATAGGCACCCTTGGCACTGGTTTTGTACTCGATCACATATCTGGAATATCCATTTTTGTAGTTGGTAGGATAACCGGTCCATTTTAACTGGATTCTGCCTTTGGATAAAGCAGTAGCCTTCAGACCGGTTACCTTTACAGAAGTTGCCACCGTGCAGGCGATTTGGTCTTTTCCACCGGAAAGCATACAAAAAGCACAAATACAGGAAAAAAGTATTGTTAAACATTGACAGAACAACAAAAAGGTTGTATCATACAGAGAGACATTAGTCCTCATTACAAGGGCAGGGGATAAATATATGAAAAATGGCGAAAAAAAGATACTGTCGGAGAAGGTTGCAGATATGCTGCGGGCAAAAATCATAAACGGCGAGCTGCAGGCAGACAGCAGGATTATTGAGAGTGATGTTGCAAAATGTATGGAGGTCAGCAGGGGACCGGTGCGGGAGGCATTGAAAATTCTGGAATTTGAAGGTCTGGTGACCTACGAATCCAATAAGGGTTGCCGCGTGACGAATCTGTCTATGGAGGATGCCTATGAGGTATTCTTTCTGCGGGGCAATCTGGAAATCATGGCTCTTCGCCAGGCGGGGGGAAGGCTGCCGGATACCAGCCTTTTAACCATGAGAAGCTATCTGGAGGGGATGGAGCGCGCCCAGAAGGATAAGAATCTTCTGCAGATGGTGCAGATGGATGAGCTGTTTCACAGAGAAATCGTCAGCGCGGGGAATATGAAGCGTCTGGTACGGATGTGGGAGAGCTTAAGCCCGTTAAACGGCGCCATGTTTTTGAAGGTCAATGATACCTTTGAGTTGCGTGAGGGAGAGACTGCGGAGGAAATCTTCGGCAATTACCGGCGCGGGGATAATTATGAGGCTCATAAGCTTCTGCTGGAGAAGCTCAGCGGCATTGATTTGGAGAGCGCAGTGCTGTGCCTGAGAAATCACTATGTACAGACCGGAGAGCGGATATATAAAATCGAATCGAGAAGGAGACTTCTGAAGAAGACACTTTAAAAAAAAGGACACGGTCACTTAAAAAAAGCGGCGGTGTCCTTTTTAAGTTAAATGCGGAAGATCAATATCCTGCGGTGTTAAAAGTCCTTAAGCACCCGGCAGATATATGCCATGTCCTCGGCGGTATATCTCTGGTCGCAGGGGATGGAGATCACATGGTCATAAATATAGGCACAGTCCGTATGTCCTTCCAGATTGATATAGGGACCCACCGGCCAGTAGGAGGTGGCGTGGATGCCGTTTTGGCTCAGGTATTCCTTAAATTTTCCGCGGTCTGCGGCGTAGAGGGTGAAGTGGCTTGGTACGGTGGCATCGTCCAGGTAAGGGAATACAATGGTGTAGGCATCGGATTTCGGACAGTGCTCCAGCATATAGCGATAGTTCTCCCGGCGCTGCCTTTTGAGAGCGTCAAAATCATAATATTCGATAATGTCCACTGATTCGGAATCGGAGCCGTGGATATCGTAAACCTTACGCAGAAGCAGCTCGGCATCCCAGAGAAGTCTGGAGGCGTCCTCGGATACGGAGGCAGCCACGGTGTCCGGATGACGGAAGGCATCGGTCTTTACCGCCAGGCCCTGACGGCGCATGTTCAGATGGACCTCGTGGGGAGGAAGAATCAACGGAGTGAAGCTGCCGGTTTTCTTGATGGCAAAGCCGCCGCAGGAAACGCCCAGCCACTTGCGCATGCTTCCCACAACGTAGGTGCATCCCTCGTAAATGCCGTCCGCGGAGAAAATGGAGTGGGTGGTGTCCTCGATGATACAGATGCCGCGCTCCTCACATTTCTTCAGAAATTCCCGGTCATAGCCGGAAAAGCCGTAATAACCGCAGATGGATATCAGATGAATCTTATCTAGCACCGATTCATCGAAAATCGGTATCATATCTTTGGTGAAATCATAGAAAATAAGCTCATAGCCTGCCTTGACGAAGGGGTCAATGACAGTTTCGCAGGTATAAAGGGGGACATACGCTACCGGATGGGGCTGTTGTTTTTTGAAATCCTCCAGTGCCAGATAGTTGGCACAGCGTCCGGACATCAGGAAACGCAGATCGCCTTCCGGCGGACAGAGCCCATCAAGATAGTGATTTTTGTTGTCTGGTTCTTCAATGTAAGGAAAATATCCTCCAATTTCTCTCATAAATGCCTCCTGTGCAATTTGCTCAAAATGTGTATTTCTAATAATTGCATTATAGCACAAATATGCCAAGGTGTAAAATGGATTGTTGACAATATAATTAAAATGAAAATAATTACATAAAATAATTGACAAAATCCGAATTTGTTACTATAATGATTTAAAGCAATGGCGCAGATAGGGTGAATGTGCCATTTTTTTTTAGGAAAATGTTTTCCGGGGCAGGACATATGTGTTTTGCTATTGGAACATTTTCACAAGAATTTACAAGAGGAGGAACAAAAGATGTACAAATATATCTTGAAGAGACTACTGATGATGATCCCAGTGCTCCTGGGTGTTACATTCATCGTATTTTTCATCCTGAATTTATCACCGGGTGATCCGGCTGCAATGATTCTCGGAGATCAGGCATCTGAGGAAGCCCTGGAGATGAAGAGAGAAGAGCTGGGACTCAATGACCCGCTGCTTGTCCGTTACGGCAGATACGTTGTCAACATGGTACAGGGAGACCTGGGAACATCCTATAAGAATGACTTAAGTGTATGGGATCAGGTTATGGAGCGTTTCCCAAATACGGCAGTACTGGCGGTGGCAGGTATTCTGGTGGCCCTGATAATCGGTATCCCCACAGGCATCATTTCGGCGAAGAAGCAGTATTCCGCTGTGGATAATGTGTCGATGGTGCTCTCGCTGATCGGTGTTTCCATGCCGAACTTCTGGTTTGGTCTTCTGGTGGTTATTGTCTTTGCTCTGAATCTTGGCTGGCTGCCTTCTCAGGGTATGGGAGAGGGTGGAGTCGAGCTGCTTAAGAGCCTAGTGCTTCCGGCACTGACCCTTGGAACTGGCTGTGCGGCAACCATTACCCGTATGACCCGTTCGTCCATGTTGGAGGTTATTCATCAGGATTACATAGATACGGCGAAAGCAAAGGGTGTATCCGAGCGTACCATCACCTTCCGTCATATGCTCAAAAACGCTCTGATTCCCATCGTTACGGCAGTCGGTCTGCAGTTTGGTACACTGCTTGGCGGCGCCATGCTGACGGAGACCGTATTCTCCTGGCCGGGACTGGGACGACTGATGGTCGATTCCATTAAGTCAAAGGATATTCCGATGGTTCTCGGCTCGGTTATCTTCATGGCGGTCATGTTCTCCATCGTCAACCTGATGGTAGATATCATATACGCCTTCGTAGACCCGAGAATCAAATCACTGTATAAGAAGAAATAAGGAGGAGTATCCAGATGAGTAAAGCAAAAAAAGTCCAGTCATCCTCCCAACAGCGTACTTTATGGCAGGAGACCTGGAGACGTTTTAAGAAAAACAAGTTGGCGGTTGCGGGAATGATTTTCCTGATAGCACTGGTTGTCATTGCCATTGCCACCATTATCATTGATGCGGTGAATCCGTCTATTTATGAGACTTATGTTATTAAGCAGAACCTAAGAGAGCGTCTTGCACCACCGAGTGCGGCGCATATTTTCGGACAGGATGAGTTCGGAAGAGATATGCTGATACGTATTCTCTGGTCGATTCGCTCCTCTTTGTTTATGGGAGCTCTATCCATTGCACTCTCCTGTATCGTCGGAGGTCTGTTCGGAGCCATTGCCGGCTATTACGGCGGCAAATTAGATAACGTTATCATGCGTATCATGGACGTTTTTCTGGCAATTCCTTCCATGCTGCTGGCTATCGCCATCGTAGCGGCTTTCGGAACCAGCCTGGTGAACGTGCTGCTGGCCATCGGTATTTCCTATGTGCCGACCTTTGCCAGAACCGTCCGCGCGCCGATTCTCACCGTTAAGGGACAGGATTATATTGAAGCGGCAAAGGCTGTGGGTGCCAGTGATTTCCGTATTATTTTCAAATACATCCTTCCGAACTCCATGGCGCCGATTATAGTACAGGTAACCCTTGGCGTGGCAGGTGCGATTCTTTCCATCGCCGGTCTGTCATTCCTGGGACTTGGTATTCAGCCACCGACACCGGAGTGGGGCGCGATGCTTTCCGGAGCAAGAAGCTATATCCGAAGCTCCTGGCACATCACCGTTATTCCGGGACTTGCAATTATGCTGACCATCCTTGCACTGAATGTCATGGGTGACGGTCTGCGTGACGCATTAGACCCGAGACTGAAGAATTAATCGGAAAGGTGGAAGAAGACATGTCAGATATTTTATTAGATGTAAAAGACCTGGTCATTCATTATGAGACCGATGACGGTCTGGTACAGGCATTAAACGGTGTCAGCCTGCAGATTCATACAGGCAAGACACTGGGACTGGTGGGAGAGACCGGCGCAGGCAAGACCACCCTTGCAAAGGGTATTATGCAGCTGGTGCCCAATCCTCCGGGAAAAATCAAGGGCGGAGAGGTTTTCTATGACGGAGAGGATCTGCTGAAAAAAAGTGTTCAGGAGATGCGCAAGGTCAGAGGAAAACAGATTTCCATGATTTTCCAGGATCCAATGACATCCCTGAATCCGGTTATGACCGTTCGAGACCAGATTATGGAGGTTATTTTGCAGCATAATAAGCTTTCCAAGGAAGAGGCTGTCAAAAAAGCGGATGAGATGCTGGAGCTGGTCGGTATCCCCGCAGCCCGCGGCAGAGAATATCCCCATCAGTTTTCCGGCGGTATGAAGCAGCGTGTAATCATCGCCATTGCTCTTGCATGCCAGCCGAGGCTTCTGATTGCCGATGAGCCGACCACAGCGCTGGATGTTACCATTCAGGCACAGGTGCTGGATCTGATTCAGAATCTGAAAAAGAGAGATAATACCTCTATGTTGCTGATTACCCATGATCTGGGTGTTGTGGCACAGACCTGTGATTATGTGGCGATTATGTATGCCGGGGAAATCGTGGAATACGGTACACTCCGCGAGGTTTACAAGGATATCCGCCATCCCTACACCAAGGGACTGATGGCATCCATCCCGAACCTGGTAGAGCAGGTAGAGCGTCTCCAGGCCATCGACGGACTGATGCCGGATCCGACCAATCTGGCCAAGGGCTGTAAGTTTGCAGACCGCTGTAAATATGCAACCGCTGCCTGTATGGAGAAGGTGCCTGAGATGAAGTCTGTGGGCGGAGAGCACATGGTACGCTGCATTTTGCCGGAAGCCACGGAAGTAAAGGAGCATTGATATGGAAAATCAGAACAAAGAACTGCTGAAGGTGGAACACCTGAAGAAATATTTTAATACTCCCGGAGGTGTCCTTCACGCGGTGGACGATGTATCCTTCAGTATCCGCGCGGGAGAGACATTAGGCGTGGTTGGAGAGTCCGGCTGCGGAAAATCCACCATGGGAAGAGCCATATTAAGACTGCATGAGCCGACCTCCGGTAAAGTATATTTTGAAGGAAATGACATTCTTTCCTATGATAAGAATAAGATGAAAGAATTAAGAAGGGAAATGCAGATTATCTTTCAGGACCCCTTCGCATCCCTGAACCCGAGAATGACTGTCAGCGAGGCGATTATGGAGCCCCTGCTGATTCAGAAGATTTACGACAAGAAGGATAAGGAAGGACTTCAGAAAAGAGTCCATGAGCTGATGAATCTGGTAGGTCTGGCAGAGCGTCTGACCAACTCCTACCCCCATGAGCTGGACGGCGGAAGAAGACAGCGTATCGGAATTGCCCGTGCACTGGCATTGAGGCCCAAATTCATCGTATGCGATGAGCCGGTTTCCGCTCTGGACGTGTCCATTCAGGCACAGATTCTGAACCTGATGCAGGATTTGCAGGATGAGCTGGATCTGACCTATATGTTCATTACCCATGACCTATCGGTTGTAAAGCATTTTTCTAACCAGATTATGGTTATGTACCTGGGACAGATGGTGGAGATGGCGCCCACAGAGGTGCTCTTTAAGAATCCGGTACATCCCTATACAAAAGCACTCTTGTCAGCGATTCCCATTCCGGATCCGGATTATCCGATGGAACGAATTATGATGAAGGGTGAGATTACTTCCCCCATTGACCCGGAGCCGGGATGCCGTTTTGCAAAGCGCTGTCCTTATGCGACGGAGGTGTGCGGCAGTCCGGATATCCATCTGACAGAGGTGGAGCCGGGACATTTCGTATCCTGTATGCGAATCGGGGAGTTTGGTAAATAAGTACACGAAAGTCAGAAAAATGGCTTTTATGTAAATAGAGGAAAGAAAAGGAGAAAGCTATGAAAAATCATGTGAGAAAAGCACTGGCGCTGTTACTGGCTGCTACTATGGCAGTTTCTATGACAGCATGCGGCGGCGGAAAAAAGGATGATGGCGCTGCAAAACCAAAGGAAGACGCTGTGGCAACAACGGAAGAAAGCACACAGGAGAGCGCAGGCGGCTACAAAGACACGATTGTCTGGGGACAGGGCGCTGACGTAACCTCCATGGACCCGCATCAGGGAAAAGAAACACCGTCAGTTCAGGTAACAAACAATATTTTTGATACTCTGACCATCGTTAACCCTGAGACCAATGAGGTTGAGCCGCAGATTGCAGAATCCTGGGAGCAGACCGATGATAAGACCTACGTATTCAAGATCAGAAAGGGAATCAAGTTCCATGACGGTTCTGACCTGACAGCAGAGGACGTTAAATTCTCTCTGGAAAGAGCCATCAACTCTGCCGCAGTTTCTTACGTAGTCGACTTTATTGATACGGTAGAAGTAAATGATGACTACACCGTAACCGTAACAACCGATGCTCCATACGCACCGACTCTTAGAAACCTGGCAGTACCGTTTGCCGCCATCGTTCCGAAGGCAGTTGTGGAAGCTGACGAAGAAGGCTTCAAGACCAATCCGGTTGGTTCCGGCCCATACAAATTCGTTGAGTGGAAACAGGGTGACTCTGTGAAGCTGGAAGCATTTGACGATTACTATGCAGGCGCTCCGGCAACAAAGTACCTGCAGATGAAGGTTATCCCGGAAGCAGCTCAGAGAACCATCGCTCTGGAAACAGGCGAAATCGACCTGGCTTATGATATCATTGCAAATGACAAAGACAAAGTTGCAGACAATGCAGACTTACAGCTTCTGGAAGCTCCGTCACTGTCCTGCTATTATGTTACCATGAACATGAAACAGAAACCTTTTGATGATATCCGTGTTCGTGAAGCAATCAACCTGGCAATCGACCGTCAGTTACTGGTAGATACCATCATCAACGGTGCAGGTCAGGTGGCAGATGCTATCATCGCACCGGCAGTATTCGGCTACAGCAGCCCGGGAGCATACGAATATGATCCTGAAAAAGCAAAAGAGCTTCTTGCAGAGGCCGGCTATGCAGACGGATTTGACACAAGCATCTGTGTAAACGACAACCAGGAACGTACAGAGGCATGTCAGGCAATCCAGGCTATGCTTGCAGAGGTTGGAATTAACTGTGAAGTAGAGGTTATGGAATTCGGAAGCTTCATCGACAAGACATCTGCCGGAGACTTTGACATGGGATTCATGGGATGGGTAACATCTACCATCGATGCTGACTATACCTATTACTCTCTGGAGCACTCCTCTCAGCAGGGAGCTGCAGGAAACCGTTCCTTCCTTGCAGATCCGGATGTTGACAAATTAGTTGAGGAAGGACGTTCCAATACAGATTCTGCAGCCAGAGAAAAGATCTACGCAGATCTGGCAGTAAAATTAAAAGAAATCAACAACAACGCTCCTCTTTACTACAGCAGTATCTTAGTAGGCGCAAGCAACAAGGTAGAGAACTTCGTGGTCGACCCAATCGGATACCACAAGCTGGATCAGGTTAAAGTTGCCGAATAATTGAATTAAGAAATGAGTGGGGGTGTCTTATTTTAGGACATCCTCATTTAAAAAGTAAATAATTGCTTGGCAGAGTGCCAAACGATTATGAAATAAAAAAGCAAAGACAAAGGAGAACAAAGACATGAGATTAGCGAATATTACATGGCCAAGAGCACAGAAATATTTTGAAGAAAACGATATGGTGATCGTATCCATCGGAAGTATTGAATGCCACGGAAGACATATGCCGCTGGGAACCGATACCCTGATTCCGGATCGTCTTCTTGAATTAATTGAAGAGAAAAGTGACGTTCTGATTGCTCCGACAATTCCATACGGCGCCTGCGAGTGCCTGGAGCCATATCCGGGAACCATTAACCTGGGAACCGAGCTGTTATATAACCTGCTGTACAAGGTTGTTGAGAATCTTTACAACCATGGCGCACGCAAAATCCTGGTATTAAACGGCCACGGCGGAAACATTAAGACCATCGAGCGTGTGGGCCTGGATTTTGAGAAAAAGGGCGCATTGGTGGTTATGCTGAACTGGTGGCTGATGACCTGGGATATGAAACCGGAATGGAAGGGCGGCCATGGCGGCGCAGAAGAGACAGCCGGCATCATGGGCGTGAATCCTGACCTGATCGATTACAGCGAGCTCACAGAGGAGCCTCTGAAATTAAAGGACTTAAATGAAAATCTGGTGGCTACGGGCTTCCGTACCGTGAAATTCAAAGGTGTTGAAGTGGAAGTGCTTCGCAGCACACCAAACGTAACCGACAATGGCTGGATCGGACCGGACCATCCGAAAAAAGCAACCGTTGAATGGGGACAGGAAATGCTGCAGACCTGTGCGGATTATATTGTGGATTTTGCAGAAGAATTCAAGAAAGTAGATTTAGAAAAGGTAATTCATAATAACGTATTAGAAAAATAAGAGAGGCTCGATGAAAATGGATAAGAGACAGAATCTGGAATTGATTGCGGATATTTCCAATGCCAACGGCGCACCGGGATTTGAGGATGATGTGGTGGCGCAGATCCGCAGGCATGCAGAAGGACTGGGAGAACTCAGAGAAGACAGTCTTCGCAATTTGTATATTTACCGCAAAGAAAACAAAGGAAACCGTCCGGTGGTACAGCTGGACGGACACAGTGATGAGGTTGCTTTCATGGTACAGGCAATCCGTCCTGACGGAAACCTCCGCATTATCCCCCTGGGCGGCTGGGTGACCAGCAATGTACCTGCCCATAAGGTATGGGTAAGAAATGCGCTGGGCGAGTACATTCCCGGCATCGTTGCCAGCAAGCCTCCTCACTATATGACGGAGGCAGAGCGCAAGGCTCCGCTGGTATTCGAAAACATTACGGTAGATGTGGGCGCAGTGTCTAAGGAAGAAGCGGAAAATGAGTTCCATGTCCGTATTGGCGAGCCGGTTGTGCCGGATGTAACCTTTACCTACGATGAAAAGCATGATTTGATGGTGGGAAAAAGCTTCGACTGCCGTCTCGGCTGTGCCTCCATTGTCAGCACTCTGCGTGAGCTGCAGGGAGAAGAGCTGGCTGTGGATGTGGTCGGTGCATGCTGTTCTCAGGAAGAGGTCGGCACCCGCGGTTCTCAAGTAACCTGTCGTACCGTGAATCCGGACATCGCCATTGTGTTTGAGGGTT
Source organism: Blautia sp. 1001283B150304_161114_C9 (assembly GCF_015668165.1). Taxonomy (NCBI): domain Bacteria; kingdom Bacillati; phylum Bacillota; class Clostridia; order Lachnospirales; family Lachnospiraceae; genus Blautia; species Blautia sp. 1001283B150304_161114_C9. Next base: position 25,157 of record NZ_JADPGO010000016.1, read on the forward strand.
GTCCTGCAGACGATACCTGTGTGGAAGCCTACATGGTTCAGACGGCCATCAAAAAAGGACCGATGCTTCGCCACGTGGATGCCCGCATGATCACCAATCCGCGGTATCAGCGCTATGCACTGGCGCTTGCCGGGGAACTTGGCATTCCGGTACAGGATGCGGTTCGCTCCGGCGGAAGCACCAACGGCGCCAACATTCACCTGTCAGGCAAGGGCGTTCCCACCATCGTTATCGGTGTTCCGGTTCGTTATGCACACACCCACTACGGAATTTCTGCCTACGCAGATTACGAAAACGGTGTGAAGCTGGCTGTGGAAATTATTAAGAGATTAAATGCCGATGTGATTGGAAGCTTCTAAGTGAAGTAATCAGATTGTGTGAGAGGAAAAGCAGCAAAGCAAGGACTGAAATGGGCGCAGGAAACTTTGTCAATCATGTACTTCCGTGGAATTGGTACAGATAATATTTGTGAAATCCCCGCAAACATTCTTGACAAAAGAGCCTTTTTTCATTATAGTAGAATCCAGAAAAAGGCTGTGAAAAAGAGGAGTAGGCGGTAATGCCCCACAGAGAGGGAAGCTTATAAGCTGGAAGGTTTCCCGGGAACAGAAACGCTGAAGGTAGCTTTGGAGCCGGGAGGCTGAAGTGAGTGGTATGATAATACTGAGATTCATATACGCGCATGGTAGGCTTTCACGTATCCCGCGTTAAGGGAATGAGAGATATAAACTAAGGTGGTACCGCGATCTATGTCGCCCTTTGCACGTATAATGCGTGCAGAGGGCTTTTTTAATCGAACAGGCTTATTTAATAATGATAGAGCCGTGGGCTGCTTTACAGCGGAGTGATCCGCAGATACTTTTATTACAGAGATAGAATATCAGGAGGACATTATGAGCAAAGAACTTGCAAAAACCTACGATCCTAAGGGAATCGAAGAGCGTCTTTACACAAAATGGATGGACAATGGATATTTCCATGCAAAAGTAAATCCGGACAAGAAACCGTTTACCATTGTTATGCCGCCGCCAAACGTAACCGGTCAGCTTCACATGGGACATGCGCTGGATGAAACTATGCAGGATATCCTGATCCGTTTCAAGAGAATGCAGGGCTATGAAGCATTATGGCAGCCGGGAACTGACCATGCAGCTATCGCTACAGAGGTTAAGGTTATCGACAAGCTGAAAAAAGAAGGTATCGACAAACACGATATCGGCCGTGAGGAATTCTTAAAACATGCGTGGGCATGGAAAGAGGAGTACGGCGGAAAGATCATCAATCAGTTAAAGAAACTGGGTGCTTCCGCAGACTGGGAGAGAGAACGTTTCACAATGGATGAGGGATGTTCCAAAGCAGTACAGGAAGTATTTATCAAATTATATGAAAAAGGCTATATATACAAAGGTTCCAGAATCATCAACTGGTGTCCTGTATGCCAGACTTCCATCTCTGATGCAGAGGTTGAGCATGAGGATCAGGACGGATTTTTCTGGCACATTAATTACCCGATCGTAGGGGAAGAGGGACGTTTCGTAGAGATTGCAACTACACGTCCGGAAACCCTGCTGGGTGATACTGCTGTTGCCGTAAATCCGGAAGATGAGCGCTACAAGGATCTCATCGGCAAGATGCTGAAGCTTCCTCTCACAGACAGGGAGATTCCGGTGATCGCCGATGAATATGTAGACAAAGAATTCGGAACAGGATGTGTAAAGATCACACCTGCCCATGATCCTAACGACTTTGAGGTTGGACGCCGTCACAATTTGGAAGAGATCAACATTATGAATGACGATGCGACCATCAACGAGCTTGGTGGAAAATACGCTGGTATGGACCGTTACGAAGCACGTAAGGCAATGGTAGCAGATCTGGAAGAACTTGGACTTCTGGTAAAAGTAGTTCCTCACAACCACAGCGTTGGAACTCATGACCGCTGCGGCACAACGGTAGAGCCTATGATCAAGCCACAGTGGTTTGTAAAGATGGACGAGATGGCAAAGGCTGCGATCAAAGCTCTGGATGACGGAGATCTGAAATTCGTTCCGTCCCGTTTTGACAAGACGTATCTTCACTGGCTTGAGAATATCCGCGACTGGTGTATTTCCAGACAGTTATGGTGGGGACACAGAATTCCGGCTTATTACTGTGATGAGTGTGGTGAAGTAGTTGTTGCAAGAGAAATGCCTGAGAAATGCCCGAAATGCGGATGTACACATCTTCATCAGGATGAGGATACACTGGATACTTGGTTCAGTTCTGCATTATGGCCATTCTCCACACTTGGCTGGCCGGAGAAAACACCGGAACTGGAATATTTCTATCCGACAGATGTACTTGTTACAGGATATGACATTATCTTCTTCTGGGTTATCCGTATGGTATTCTCTGCTCTGGAGCAGACTGATCAGGTTCCGTTCCATCATGTACTGATCCATGGTCTGGTACGTGACTCCCAGGGACGTAAGATGAGTAAGTCTCTTGGAAACGGTATCGATCCTCTGGAAGTTATTGATAAATACGGCGCAGATGCTCTTCGTCTTACTCTGATGACAGGTAATGCACCTGGAAATGATATGCGTTTCTACTGGGAAAAGGTAGAAGCAAGCCGTAACTTCGCAAACAAGATCTGGAATGCTTCCCGTTTCATCATGATGAACCTGGAAGGCAAGACAGTGACAGAGCCGGAGAACTTAAATGATCTCTGTGCAGAGGATAAATGGATTCTGTCTCACTTAAATACAGTGATCCGCGAAGCTACAGAGAACATGGAAAAATATGAACTTGGTATTGCAGTACAGAAGGTTTATGACTTCCTGTGGGATGAACTCTGCGACTGGTATATTGAGATGGCTAAGGTTCGTCTGTGGAAGGCAGAGGAAGATCCGAAGGCAGCAAATGATGCACTCTGGACATTAAGAACAGCGCTGACAGAAGGCCTGAAGCTTCTTCATCCGTATATGCCGTTTATCACAGAGGAAATCTACTGCACACTTCTTCCTGAAGAAGAGTCTATTATGATCTCCGAATGGCCTGTATACAGAGAAGAAAGAAACTTCCCGGATGCTGAGAAAGCAATCGAGGGCTTCAAAGAGGTTGTAAGAGGTATCCGTAATACCAGAACAGAGATGAATGTTCCGAATAACCGCAAGACAAGCCTGCATATTGTGGCAAAGGATGCTGAAACAGCAGCAATGTATGAGAACAGCAAGAAATCCTTTGTAAATCTTGCATTTGCAAAAGAGATTCTGGTACAGACAGACAAGAACGGAATCAGTGAGGATGCAGTTTCAGTAGTTGTTTCCAATGCGGTTGTATATATGCCGTTGGAAGACCTGATTGACAAAGATAAAGAGATTGAACGTCTTACAAAAGAAACAGAACGTCTCACAAAAGAGATCGCAAGATGTGAAGGTATGCTGAATAATCCGAACTTCGTAAACAAGGCACCTGCTGCCAAGGTGGATGCTGAGAAAGACAAACTTGCGAAATATAAAGAAATGATGGATAAGGTTAAAGGGCAGTTAGAGCAGCTTAAGAAATAAGGGAGTGTTTAGATGAAATTGTATAAGATTTGTAACAAAATCTCCCTTTTACTCCATGTACTTGCCAGCGCAGCGGGATATTTTGTTATGGAGGCAATCTGCCGTCACTCGTTTATAGAAGCCTGGAATTATATGACACAGAGACCTCTGGTTTTTGCATATAATGCGGCATTCATTTTTACCTCGTCACTAATTGTTTATCTGTTTCACAGGAGAGTGTTCTGGAGAATCCTTGTGACATTGTTTTGGCTGATACTGGCCATTATCAATGGTGTTCTCCTGCTCAACCGTGTTACACCGTTTACAGGACCGGATTTGCATCTGATCACAGATGCATTAAAGATTGCCAATAAATACCTGCCTGCTGCAGGTGTTGTGGCAGTCTGCATCCTGTTTGGGATTCTTGTTATCTTACTGTTGATCCTGCTTATTAAAGGACCGAAGTATCAGAACAAGATTAAATACCGCTATAATATTCCTCTGATCCTGCTGGCAGTTGCTCTTTTTGCAGGATGTACACAGCTGGCACTGGAGAAGAGGGTACTTTCCAATTACTTTGGAAATATTGCTTTTGCATATGAGGATTATGGATATCCTTACTGTCTGGCAACTACGATTTTTAATACGGGAATCAGCTGTCCGAGAGATTATTCTGAGAAAGAAATCAAAAGAATTGAGAAGACGGAAAAGAATCTTCCGGAAACACAGGAAGAAAAGCGGCCGAATATTCTGTTTTTGCAGTTAGAATCATTCTTTGATCCTACGCTGGTTAATTACCTGGATATTTCAGAAGACCCGATTCCGACCTTCCGTAAGCTGATGAAGGAATATTCTTCAGGATATTATAAGGTTCCGTCTGTCGGTGCAGGTACTGCCAATACGGAATTTGAATCCATTACAGGAATGAGTATGCATTATTTTGGACCCGGGGAATATCCTTATAAGAGTATTCTGAGAGAGACTACCTGTGAGAGTGCACCTTACGTACTGAAGAATCTGGGCTATACCACCCATGCGGTTCACAATAATGAGGCAAACTTCTATGGAAGAAGATCTATTTTCCCGAATCTCGGATTTGATACTTTTACTTCTGAAGAGTACATGGCAAGAGAGAACGAGAAGAATCCAAATGGCTGGGTAAAGGATGAGGTCCTGACAGATGAAATCCTGAAATGTCTGGATTCTACTGAGGGACCGGATTATGTATATACTATTTCCGTACAGGGACATGGTGCGTATCCGGATGAGCAAATCCTGGAGGATCCTGAGATCACAGTTTCCGGTGCACCGACTGAGGAAGAGAATAATAAATGGGAATATTACGTAAATGAGATCCATGAGATGGATAATTTTGTAAAAGAGCTGACAGATAAGCTGGCAGATTATCCTGAGGATGTGGTCCTTGTTATGTACGGTGATCACCTTCCGACTATGGGACTGACTGTGGAGGACCTGAAGAACAAGTATCTGTTCCAGACAGAGTATGTGATGTGGGATAACTTCGGACTTAAGAAAAAGAATGAAAATCTTGCAGCATACCAGATGGCGGCAGAGGTTATGGATCGTGTGGGAATCCATGAGGGAACTGTTTTCCGCTATCATCAGGCAAGAAGAAATACCAGAAATTATCAGGTGGATCTGGAAACCCTGCAGTATGACCTCCTTTATGGAAAGAGATATTCCTACGGGGAAAGCGGCGAAAGTCCTTATCTGCGTACCAGAATGCGTATGGGAATCTATGATGTGACTCTGGATTCCATTCAATGTATCTCTGAGGCAGATCATACATATTACATTAAGGGAACGGAATTTACGCCGTCCAGTGAAATCAAGCTGAACGGAGAATGGTATGATACGGTCTATATCAATCCGACTACGTTGATGATCACAGGTACGGAGCTGAATGATTTCGACAGGCTTGCGGTGATCCAACGAAGCAACAGTTCGACGCGAAAACCGCTGAGCAAGAGCTATGACCGGTCCTGCTATGCACTTTATTCAAATAATAAATGGAAATTAACAGAAAGTGCCGGTGCGAATGAAAATTAATCCATAATTTTGTCGGATAAAATATTACGATTGGTACTGGACATCTTCCACCACTATTATATAATGTTAGAGTAACTAAATACATTATAGATAAGTGGTGGAATTTTTTTATGAATTACGAAGAAGCAGTTGCTTATATTGATGAAACTCCGAAATTTACAAAGAAGAACAGTCTGGATCACACAAAGGAATGTCTGAGAAGACTTGGTAATCCTCAGGATAAGTTTAAGGTGATCCATGTGGCAGGAACTAATGGAAAGGGAAGTACATGTGCGTTTCTGACCTCTGTTCTGAGAGAGGCGGGATATTCCTGCGGATTATTTACTTCTCCTCATCTGGTGGAGATCAATGAACGCTTCCAGATCAATGAGGTGAATATTGATAATGATACTTTCCTGAAGGCCTTTGAGAAAGTAAAGGTACTTGCGGATGAACTGGTTGCAGAAGGCAGCTATCATCCGACTTATTTTGAGATGCTTTTTCTGATGGGAATGGTGATCTTTGCAGAGGCAGGTGTTGATTATGTGACTCTGGAAACAGGACTGGGCGGAAGAATGGATGCGACTACTGCTGTGGAGAATCCTGTTGCCTGTGTGATCACATCGATCAGTCTGGATCATATGCAGTATCTGGGAGATACAGTTGCCAAAATCGCAGGAGAAAAGGCCGGGATCATTGTGCCGGGGGTACCGGTAATCTATGACGGAAACGACCCGGATGCAGCAGAAGTGATCCGTGCCAGAGCAGAAGAACTGGGAAGCCCTGCTTATGAAGTGAAGAGATCAGATACAGAAGTGCTCAGAAATACTTCGGCGGGAATTGATTTTGCATTTCGGAATGAGTATTATAAGGATATGGTTTTCTCCATTCCGTTTATTGCAAAGTATCAGGTGATGAACAGTGCACTTGCATTAAAGACGATTGAGGTTCTGCAGAATGTGATTTCTGTATCTATGGATCAGATCCATGTGGGAATTGCCGGAACACGCTGGCAGGGAAGAATGGAAACAGTGCTTCCGGGCGTGATCGTGGACGGTGCTCACAATGAGGACGGGGTAGAGAAATTTGTAGAGACAGCAGAACATTTTCAGAAAGAATGTCCGCTGACTTTGCTTTTTTCAGCAGTAGATGACAAAGATTATACAGATATGATACATACGATCTGCAGCAGGATCACGTTCCGTCAAGTGGTAGTAACCTCTGTTGGCGGATATCGCCAGGTTCCTGCTGAGAGATTTGCAAAGCTTTTTACAGAAGCAGGTGCTTCTTCTGTGGAAGTAGTGGAGGATGTTGAGAAAGCCTTTGGTAGAGCACTGGAAGTAAAGGGGGATGACGGAATGCTCTTCTGCGTGGGTTCCCTGTATCTTGTCGGTGAGATTAAAGATGTGATCAGGAGAAATAAGAAATGATAGATTATGAAGAGGAACTGAAGAAATTTGAACCTTGTCTGGATGTGGCAGATGCGGAGGGTGCGATTTATGAGAGAGAACTGACGGATATCCTGGATATTCTTCAAGAAGTTCTCCGCGAAGCCAAGAGTGGCAGACGGGTAAAATAAGGAGATACACATGAATTGTATGAATTGTGGCGCATTTCTGGTGGACAAAGATCTGGATTACTGCCCGAAATGTGGATGTAATGTGCTGATCCAGAAAAAGGTAGATTACCTTTCCAGACAGTATTACAACCGGGGGCTTGAGAAAGCCAGTGTCCGCGATCTTTCAGGGGCGATTGACTGTCTGAAGCAGAGTCTTATTTATAATAAGCATAATATTCAGGCGAGAAATCTTCTTGGACTGGTATATTTTGAGACAGGGGAGGTGGTTGCCGCACTCAGTGAATGGGTGATCAGTAAGAATCTTCAGCCATCCAGAAATCTGGCATCAGAATATATTAACAAGCTGCAGGCGAACTCCAATAAGCTTGAGGCGATCAATGAAACGATCAGAAAGTATAATGATGCCTTAAACCTGTGCAGGGAAGGTCATGAGGATATGGCTGCGATCAGGCTGAAGAAGATTCTCATACAGAATCCAAAACTGATCAAAGGTTACCATCTTCTGGCACTTGTGCAGATGAAAGAGGGGGAATATAACAAGGCAAGAAAGACGTTAAGGAAAGCCGCGCGGATTGATAAAACAAATACAACAACCCTTCGTTTTTTGAGAGAGATTGACGAACAGACAGGAGTATCCACACGTCTGGAACGTCAGAATAAAAGAAACAGGAAAGCTGTGGACAGCAGTGAGAATGATATGGCAATCCAGATTCCTCAGTATAAAGAAAAAGGAAGGATTCCGCTGTTTTTTACACTGGTTGCCGGATTTTGTGCAGGATTGCTGGCGTTTTATCTTCTGGCTGTTCCTGCCATACGTCAGGGAATCTACAGGGAAGCGAATCAGCAGATTATGAAATACAGTGATGCAGTGTCCAGTCAGGGAGCTGAGCTGACCAAGGCACAGAGTCAGGCTCAGGAATCTGGAGACACAGTTGAGGCGGCCTCCAAACAGATAGAGGAAGAGAAGAAAAAAAGCAGCAGTTATGAGGCTCTGATCGAGGCGTACTCAGCATTGCAGCAACAGAATACAGATGAAGCGGCATTGAAGATACAGAATGTTTATGCGGATTTGCTGCCTGCGGATCTGAAAGGGATTTACAATACGATCTGTAACACTACAGGTACGACCGGGATCGAAGGAACTACAGATGCGAAAGTCACAGACGGAACCGGCAGTGCTGACAGCGCAGAGGGAGATGCTTCTTCAGATTCAGCGGAAGATGGAAGTTATGACGATGGTTCCTATGACAGTGGGGAATATGATGATGGTTCTTACGATAATTCTGATGGTGATTCGGCGGATGATGGAAGTTACGACACCGGTGATTATGACGATTCCGGATACTGATACCGGGTTTTCATTTTGATGTGGCAGAAGACATGAAGTATTATAAGAAGATGTAAAGATACAAAAGAGATGCATGGAAGTCATGTGTCTCTTTTTTTACCGAATCAAGTAGGAGGCTGCGAAAAGCAATAAACAGTTATTTGGTGTAGAGCTACACTGCAAAGTGGATTGCGAACATTCGCCTGACAAAAAGTGAGGAGGGATATGATGGAGAACAGATTTGAAATACAGGGAAATTCCCTGATCATTCATTTACCGAAAGAGGTAGATCATATGGTGACAGACGAGATACGCAGAGATTCAGATGATATTATACGGAAAAAATATATACGAACGATCACATTTGATTTTTCAGGAACAGCGTTTATGGACAGTTCAGGGATAGGGCTGATCATGGGGAGATACCGGATGATGGGGATGCGCGGTGACTGTATACAGGCTACAGGAGTAAATTCCTATATTGAAAAGCTGCTGCATCTGTCAGGGGTATATAAATTTGTCGAAATCTGTGGGGAAGTCTAAAGAGAGGGGGAAGAAAACTATTATGGAAAATACCAATGAAATGAAAATTATTTTTGATAGCAGACCTGAGAATGAGGGGCTGGCAAGAGTTGCGGCGGCAGCTTTCTGCACACAGCTGAATCCTACTCTGGAGGAAGTGGCAGATCTGAAAACTGCTGTGTCAGAGGCTGTGACAAACTGTATTATTCATGCTTATGAAGGCCAGGTGCAGAAAATAGAGATTTTCTGCAGAAGGGAAGGACAGAAATTATGGGTTGATGTGATCGATAAGGGAGTGGGGATCAGAGACGTTGCAAAAGCTATGGAGCCTCTTTTTACAACAAAGCCGGAGAAGGATCGTTCCGGGATGGGATTTACATTTATGGAAGCGTTTATGGATGAGGTAACAGTAGAATCACAGGTGGGATATGGAACAGTTGTCCATATGAAAAAGACGATCGGGAGGTAGGAATGGACCATACTCTTGCTCTGATCATGAAGTCACAACAGGGGGATAAAGAAGCAAGAGATACTGTATTTAAAGAAAACGCAGGACTTGTGTACAGCATGGCGAAAAGATTTGCCGGGCGCAGTGTGGAAATGGAAGATATCGTGCAGATAGGAAGCATTGGGCTACTGAAAGCCATAGATCGTTTTGATATTTCGTACGATGTGAAGTTTTCAACTTATGCTGTTCCCATGATCATAGGTGAAATCAGACGCTATCTGAGGGATGACGGGATGCTTAAGGTGAGCAGAAACCTGAAAGAGAACTGTGCCAGAATTTATTCTGCGAGAGAAGCACTGGAAAAAGAACTGGGACGTGAACCGATACTGGAGGAAGTTGCGAAAGCGACAGAACTTTCAGTAGATGAAGTGGTGATGTCGATGGAATCAGGAGCTGAAGTGGAATCTTTGCACAAAATTATCTATCAGGGAGATGGAAATGATATTTCGCTTATGGACAGGCTCCAGGAAAAAGAAAATGGACAGGATGCAGCACTGAACAGGATTTTTCTGGATGAAATCCTGAAAAAACTGGATGCAAGAGAACGTCAGCTGATCGGTATGAGATATTTTAAGGATATGACGCAGACGGAGATTGCGGCAGAGATGGGAATTTCCCAGGTCCAAGTGTCCAGGATGGAAAAGCGGATTCTGAAGGAACTTAAAAAGCAGGTATAAGCAGATGGGAGTAATTAACTCACCGCTTGTAGAAGGTGGAGTATTCTCTGAAGAGGTAAATAAAAAAGAGGTTACTGTGAACGGAGTGAACAGTAACAAAAAGAGTGTGCGGATTACTATAATATTGCACACTCTTTTTGCTATAATATCTTTATTGTTATATATCGTAAGTTATACAGTTCTCTGTGATCTGAAGATCACATTTTTGTATTTCAGAAGGGCTGTCTGAAGAATCAGTCCTACTACACCACAGGAAACTACTTCTCCGATACCTACGGTAAGCATCATAAGCGGAATCGGAAGATTTACTCCGTATCCGAAGTGAAGTACGAATGGCACGATGACTGCATTGGAAACAATCGGCGGGATCGGCGCAAGAAAACGGTTGCAGCTGCGGAGTCTGTAAGTAAATACTGCTCCGATCAGTGTTGCGATGCTTCCGAAAATAATGTCTACAGGAATGGCACCGCCAAAGAGATTGGCAATGATACATCCCACAAATAACCCCGGAATCGCAGCCGGTGTAAAGAATGGCAGGATGGTCAGTGCTTCCGAAAAGCGAATCTGAATTTCGCCATAGCTGAGTGGTGCGAATAAAAGAGTCAGAACCACATAAATGGCTCCGATCACTGCTGCTTCTGTCAGAAACTGAGTACCTTTGTTTTTCATATTTGATTATCTCCTTTAGTATTTGTTTTACGAGTGGAAGGTTTCGAACACTCGGCTATCGAAGTATATCACTTTTCGGAAGTACGGTCAATGTCTTTGATAAGAGTTTTATTAACATTTTCCTCGTACAGACGCATCTGTATCTGCATAGGTGTTGGATCATCTGTTATTTTCATATGACCGAAATGATTGAAGAAGAAAAGTACCCCAAGTCCGATTCCTATGGAATAAGTGATTTCAAGAACAGTAAAATGACCGGAAGTCTGTCCTGTGACCTGGGTATAGATCTGCGAGAAGAGACCACCGACATCTACATCGTTATTAAATGTCATGATAGAGAAACCTGCACCGAAAAAGGCGGCAAGACCGACGAAAATAATCTTGCACCACTGCCAGACAAGTCCGGAACCGGGTTTGTTTTTAAAAGTGATGATAAAGTCGGCTTCTCCAATATTATTGATTTCAAGGTCCGGTTCTTTTTTTTTGATTTCGGAGATCAGATCCATGACAGACATTACATAACGTCCTGGTTTATTCGGGTCAAGATTTATAACCGGCATCACCCGGAGCCGGTTCAGGATTTTACTGTTGCTGCAGGAAAGTTTTGCAATGTCCTGAAGATAAATGTGTGGATGGTTTATCTGGATATTCTGATCTAACTGTAAATAGAGAGTATCACTCATGGTATGTTATCCTTTCATTTTGGGCTTGAAGATCAGGCTTGCAAGATAAGAGAAGATCAAAGCTGCGGAGACTCCCACCGCGCAGGCGGTAAAGCCTCCCATAAAGAGTCCGATCAGTCCGTTTTTGTCAATGGATTCTTTCATTCCTTTCCACAGGATATTGCCAAAACCAAGCAGAGGAACAGAAGCGCCTGCTCCGGCAAATTCTGCAAATGGCTGATAGATTCCGACAGCGCTTAAAACAGAGCCTGTACATACCAGAAGTACCATGATCCGTCCGGGCATAAGTTTTGTCCTGTCCAGAAGAATCTGTACCAGGGCACAGATCAGTCCGCCTGTCCAGAATGCATTAAAATAGTCCATGTATTTTTCCTCCTGAAAAAATTTCTGTATCTACATCATATCCGGAACCCTGTACTGTTCTATTACAACAGCGTGTGCGATACCGGGAATTGGATCCCCCTCGTTGAAGCTTACCTTTGACAGAAGGGCACCTGTGGGAACAAAGAGAATCCTTTTCCATTTTTTCTGTATAATACCCGGAAGAATATAGCCTGCCAGAACAGAGGCGGCACACCCACATCCACTGCCGCCGGAATGTGTATCCTGAGTCTGAGGATCATAGATCAGCATACCGCAGTCCTGATGGACAGATGAGATATCAAATCCTTTTTCTGTGAGAAGGTCGAACAGGATTGTCTGTCCTACCATGCCCAGGTCACCGGTGAAGATGGCATCATAATCGGATGGTTTTCGGTGAAAATCCTGAAGATTTCGGGCTATGGTGTCGCAGGCAGCAGGAGCCATGCAAGCTCCCATATTGAGGGAATCCCTGAACCCAAAGTCAATCAGTCTTCCGGTGGTGATTCCTGTTATAACTGCACAGATATTGCGGTTACGGAGTGTGTTTAGTGTTTTGTTGTCCGGGCGTGGTGGCGGTTCATATCCAAGTATACAGGCTCCGGCACCGGTGACTGTCCAGGTAGCAGATAAGGGCCTTTGATTTCCATATCCCAGGGGAAAACGAAATTCTTTTTCTGCGCTGGCAAAGTGGCTGGAAGTTGCACAGAGGATATATTTTCCGTACCCGCCGTCGATACACATTGAACCAAGGGAAAGAGATTCTCCCATAGTGGAGCATGCTCCGAAAAGACCGTAAAAAGGAATTTTCAGATCAGCGGTTCCGAAAGAAGAGGCTGATGTCTGAGCCAGCAGGTCGCCTGCAAAAAGAAGCTGTATATCGGAACAGGTGAGGCCGTTTTTTTTGATTGCCAGCAGAGCGGCCTGTTTTTGCAGAGTGCTTTCTGCAGCTTCCCAGGTATCTGTTCCAAACATGGGATCTTCACATATGGTATCAAAGTATGCGCCCAATGGCCCTTCCCCTTCTTTCCGGCTGACAACAGAAGCACAGCTCTGGATAAAGACAGGATTCTGAAATGAAATGCTGGATGTACCGCAGGTCATTTGTCTGTTCATAGAAAACCTCCTTGTATAATTGTATGATTCTTATGCAAAAACACCTCTCAGGATATGGATGCTGAATAGTTACGGGAGCATTGTAAAAAGATAATAAATCACACCGAGAATCCATGAACTCAGGATTCCATAAAGAATTACGGGTCCTGCGATCGTAAATATTTTGCATCCGATGCCGAATACCTGTCCTTCTGCCTTATATTCGATCGCAGAGGAAGCTACGGAATTGGCAAAACCGGTGATCGGGACAAGGCTTCCGGCACCGCCGAATCTGCCGATTTTGGAATAAAGATTACATCCTGTGAGGATCACACTGAAAAGGATCAGGATAAGGGAACACCAGGAGCCGGCGGTATCTTTGTCCAGCCCAAGGTTATCTGCGTAATTTAAGATGACCTGTCCAACAACACAGATGACTCCGCCTGTGAAAAAGGCTTTGCACATATTCAGTGGCAGGCTGTGGACAGGAGTGACTGCTTTTACGTATTTTTCATATTGTTTCTGTTTTTTCTGACTGAGATTATTGTCTGACATAATATAAAACCTTTCTGATTGAAAATCCGGAATTTTGGCACACTGAGTAAAGAGTAATCGATTGCTGCTTTTTTGGCACTGATGTTAAAGATTAGCTGGAAATTATGGCAGCCATCCGTTATAATAGTAAATCAGTGCTCCGACAGTTTTGCCGGCGGCTATGCACAGGATTGTAAAAGAAAGACCTCTCTGGAATCTGCTTCTTCTGGCAAAGATAGGGAAAATATCTGCCATCTCTGCCAGGGCCATGATCCATCCACCAAGGAAAATCCCTGAAAAGAGCCCGTACAGAATCAGAAACGGGGTGCCGAATCGGATATTCCAGTGAAAAAGAAAGAACAGGTTTCCAAGTTCGGTTCCCCAGAATGTGATGTCTTCGTACAGCAATATATGATCTGCTGTGTGGGTAATTCCTGCATATCTGGGAATAATAGAAAGGCCGATCATAAGACCGGTTAGTCCTCCGGCAATAATAAAACCGGAACATAGTCCTGTAAATCCGAGAAAAATCTGCTCTAACATAAGCGCCTCCGATCCTGCCGACAACAAAAGAAGTTTTCGGGTAACTGTCCGGCAGTCTGTTATTGTGAAGCACCGGACAGATATATCTGTGATATGTATTATGGCAGAAATATAAAAATATATACACTGTCATTTATTTGTTGCTGAGAACAGAGCGAACAGTAACCCTGGTAATATATCCGGCAGCAAAAGAGTGTATGAATAACTGTACTTTTGGAGAGAGAGATAGTATAATGTTACTGTTCACACACCGCTATCCCGAGACATACAAGCCAAAATTCTATTGCCGCAGGCAATCTGGAATGAATTTTGGCTAAGTTACTGAGAACGGAGTGAACAGTAACAGTATAATGACTGTATTATCTGACGCTCTAGTACATCGTTTTCGAAATAACTATACCACTCACTTGTCTGCGAATCCGATTGCACAGGTCTAAAAGCCTCAGCGTAGCCCGCTACGCCTGCGTTTTTATACCAGCACACTCGAATCCGCATCCTACGCGATTGGTATAGTTATTTACGAAACGATGTACTAGGAACTGATCGGAAAATTCGACAGAATGAAAACGTCAAAAGAAACATAATAAATCATAATAAATATAGAAAGATTGAGGAATGAAATCTGTGAATCAGAATATAATAGAGAAATTTAATGATCTGCTGGGAGAAGAGAAAGTGAAAGTGGATGAACCCATGAAACGTCATACCACATTTCGGATTGGCGGTCCGGCAGATTACTTTTTGCTTCCGTCTTCTGAGGAAGAACTGAGCGGGATTCTGAAGATATGCAAAAATGAAGAACTGCCATATTTCATTCTTGGAAATGGAAGTAATCTTCTGGTAAGCGATGAAGGATACAGGGGTGTCATTATTCAGCTTTACAGAAATTATGGTGATATTACAGTAAAAGGAAATGAAATCCATGCAACAGCAGGAGCTCTGCTGTCACAGATCGCGGCGGCAGCCAAAAATGCGTCGCTGACAGGATTTGAGTTCGCCGGAGGAATTCCCGGCACATTAGGCGGTGCAGTTGTCATGAATGCAGGTGCCTATGGCGGTGAAATGAAAGATGTGCTGAAAGAAGTAACTGTTATGACAGCTGCAGGAGAAATTCTCGTACTTCCGGCAGAGAAGCTGGAAATGGGATATCGCACAAGTCTTGTGAAAACAAAAGGATATCTGGTGTTGAGCGCAGTGATCGTTCTTGAACAGGGGAATCAGGAAGCCATAAAAGCAAGAATGAAAGAACTGACAGAACAGAGAGTAAGCAAACAGCCTCTTGAATTTCCAAGTGCGGGAAGCACATTCAAACGTCCTGAAGGGTATTTTGCCGGAAAGCTGATCATGGATGCAGGGCTGAGAGGATACCAGACAGGCGGTGCACAGGTTTCCGAGAAGCACTGTGGGTTTGTGATCAATAAAGATAATGCAACTGCAGCAGATGTGTGCAGACTGCTCAGAGATGTACAGGATAAAGTAAAAGAACAGTTTGGCGTAACTCTTGAACCGGAAGTGAAATTTCTTGGAAAATTTTGATCTGACTGAATCGAAAAAGTACTGTGAACAGAGTGCAAAGACCAAAGACCAATGAGCAACAGATGAGATTAAGAAGTGACGGGAGATAGAAAATGCGTTTTGTAATAGTTACAGGAGTATCGGGAGCAGGAAAAACATCTGCATTGAAAATGTTGGAGGATGCGAAGTATTTTTGTGTAGACAATCTGCCGATCCCTTTACTGGAGAAATTTGCATCACTGATGCCTGAGATACATGGAGAAGATGTGCAGAATGTTGCACTGGGGATCGATGCAAGAAGCGGGCGTTCTCTGGATGAGCTGGAGATTGTACTGGACAGAATGAAAAAGGCAGGGTATGATTTTGAAATCCTGTTTCTGGATGCGCAGGACAGTGTTCTGGTCAAACGTTATAAAGAAACCCGCAGAAGTCATCCTCTTGCAATGGGGGGAAGAGTGGATGATGGAATCCGGATGGAAAGAGAGAAGATGCGTTTTCTGAAAGAGCGTGCGGATTATATCATTGATACCAGCAATCTTCTGACAAGAGAACTGAAACAGGAGATCGACAGGATATTTGTAGATAATCAGGATTTCTGCAATATGATGATTTCTGTACTGTCATTTGGATTTAAATATGGAATACCGGCAGATGCGGATCTCGTGTTTGACGTGCGTTTCCTGCCGAATCCATACTATGTGGACGAACTCAGACCGCTGACAGGGCTGGATGACAGGGTTTTTAATTATGTAATGGATTGTGATATAGCCAGGACATTTGCGGATAAACTGGAAGATATGATCAATTTCCTTATTCCGAATTATGTGAAAGAGGGAAAGACAAATCTGGTGATCGCAATTGGATGTACAGGCGGCAAGCATCGTTCCGTCACGCTGGCAAGAGAACTTTATTCCAGATTGTCTGGAAATACAAAATACGGATTCAGGCTGGAACACAGAGATGCACAGAAAGACCGATTGGTCAGAAAACAGGAAGGATGATAAAGGAGAGATGTCTTTTTCAGGGATGGTGAAGGAAGAACTTTCCAGACAGATTGGATTGGCCAGACATTGCAAAATGGCAGAACTGGCTGCGATTTTATGTTCCTGTGGGAAAATGGAATGTTTTTCAGGGGACAGTAAACTGAAAATCCAGACGGAAAATGAAGCAGTTGCAAGAAAGTGCTTTACATTATTGCAAAAAACATTTAATATAGAAACAAAGATATTTGTACGTGAGAACAGTCACTTGAAACGGGTGAAGGTATATACAATAGAAATAACTGATCCCGAAGAAATCCAGGTAATTTTTCAGGCACTGCGGCTTGTCACGAACAGTATCGACCAGGGTACGCTTGTATTGTCGGATATGCTGGTGGTACAGCAGAATTGCTGCAAACGGGCGTTTATCAGGGGAGCTTTTTTAGCATCCGGTTCAATCAGTGATCCTGAGAAGGGGTATCATTTTGAGATTGTATGTTCTGATGCAAAAAGAGCAGAGCAGCTACAGACGATCATCCGCAGTTTTTCGGTAGATGCCAAAATCGTACAGCGTAAGAAATCACATGTGGTCTATGTGAAAGAAGGTGCGCAGATTGTTGACATGCTTGCTGTTATGGAAGCTAATGTGGCATTGATGGACCTGGAGAACATCCGCATACTGAAGGAAATGAGAAATTCAGTAAACAGAAAAGTAAACTGTGAAACTGCGAATATTAATAAAACCGTAAATGCAGCCGTCAAGCAGATGGAGGATATTAAGCTGGTCCGGCAGAAAATAGGATTTGAGCAGCTTAATGAAGGACTTGCACAGGTTGCTGAACTTCGGATGCAGTATCCGGAAGCTACACTAAAAGAATTAGGAATGATGTTAAGCCCGCAGGTGGGCAAATCGGGAGTCAATCACAGACTGAGAAAGCTGAGTGCAATGGCTGACGAACTGCGGGAGAAACAAGGAGGAGAATTATTATGATCAAAAAACCAATCACCATCAATTTATCCACAGGTCTGGAAGCGCGTCCGGTGGCACAGCTGGTACAGGTGGCTAGTCAGTTCAACAGTGAGATTTATGTAGAGATTGGAAAGAAGCGCGTGAATGCAAAGAGCATTATGGGTATGATGACGCTTGGGCTTGATGCAGGGGAAGAAATTACTTTATCTGCAAATGGTGAGGATGAGGAAGCTGCTATGGCAGGTATTGAGCAGTACTTAAGTAATCAGTGATCAAATAGTATTCAGGATAGAACACATCCGGAAGGGAAGACCGCTTTTCGGATGTGTTTTGTCGTGTATACGACAGCAATGTTACTGTTCACTTCGTTCACAGTAACGTAGCCAAAATTCATTCCAGATTGCCTACGGCAATGGAATTTTGGCTTGTATGTCTCGGGATTTTGGCATATTCATGCCAAAACACCTCGCGGGATAGTGGTGTGTGAACAGTAACACAGCAATCAATTGCATTGCCATAACAATAACATTAGATTGACCATAAAGATAAAACAGGGTATAATGAGCGAAAAGAGTAGAAATGAGGAGCGTAACAAATGTCAAAATTTCTGAAATTTATTGTACATTTTATAGTGATATGCACCATTGTCTGTGTTGTCGGGCTGGCAGTTCCGCCGTTTTTGGGAATTACGACAGAGATTATGGATGATTCCGGCAAAGAAACGAATCTGCCCATGGGATCGGTTACTTATGCAATTCCGGTAAAAATCAAAGAGGCAGCGGTTGGTGATTCTATTCTGTATCAGACTGATTCTAAAGCATACCGTTATATGATTACGGAAATGGATAAAAAGAATCATATTTTTAAGGTGATAGATTCCAGTGACAAAGATGCAGAACCTGTTGCCGTTGAGGTGAAGGATTACATACCGAAGGTTGTGATCACAGTAGGATATGCAGGATATCTCCTTCTTGCAACAGAAAGCATAGAAGGACTTATTATTCTCGGACTTGCCGTCCTTTTCCTGGTAATTCTGTATATAGTTGCGGAACTTCTGAAAAAAGAACCGCAGGATGATTATGATGAAACAGATACAGAACCCGGATATGTTAAGAGCAAGAAGGAACTTAAGAGAGAAGAGAAGGCAAGAGAGAAGCGTTATAAAGAAGAGGAACGCCAGATTAAGAAAGAGGAAAGGGTACGCAGGAAAGGAAAGGCTCCGGAACGAAAGAAAATTAAAACAGGCGGTTTTGTGGATGAAATCTATGAAGATGAGTTGGAACCTGTGAAGCCTGCGCAGCCGGAAACAATTCAGACTGCGACAAGCGAAGCCCATGAACTTCTCAGAAAAGAGATTGCAGCAGCTACGGCGGATGTACCGGTAAAGCAGGAAGAATCTGTACAGACGAAACCGGATGCAGGTGATATACATATGGAGCCTGTTTCCGGAAAGACAGAAGTGATCGTGCCTCAGGTAAAAGAGCAGCTGAAACAGATGATGAATGCTTCGGACAGAAAGCCGGTAGAAGCAGAGGAAACAGAAGGAAACGCACAGGAAGAAATCAGGCGAATGGTAATTCCGACATGGTCGGCAGCACAGATTGCCGAGACAGCCAGAAGTCAGGGTGATGCGCCGGATATTGTGAGAGACGATGTTACAAAGGTTACATTATTTGATTATTCCGATATCATTGCGGATGAGAAGCCGGTCTATCCGCAGAAACAGACTGCTGAAGAATAAAATAAGAGATTGAAAAAATATGACGATGAAAAGAACGTGTTTCTTCCTATATATAATATAGAAGGAACACGTTCTTTTTACTGCAGACAATCCGATCTCCATCATATCGTGAAGTCCTGCGTCAGCAGACCTGCAGATATCGGCCTTGCCGTTCACTATTCAGTAATGTTTCTATATAATAAAGCCATTAGTGTGTCGACAAGTTGATTCTTTTTTGTTTCGACATACAAGCCCAAATTCAATAAAAAATTGTACGGAATCAAGTACAAAAAAATATCAAAAAAAGTGAAAAAAACACTTGCATTTTTCTGAGAGGTCGTGTATACTCTCAATTGTTGTGACATTGATAGCAATGAAGCGCGAGGTTGCTGCCACAGAGATGGCAGGTTTTCCGTGGAGCGAATGTCAAGTTTGAAAACTGACGACAAGTCACTGTACAAGTTCAGAAGACCATCCAGGGATGGCGTGTGTGGTAAAAAATCGAAAGACACACACGGAGATGTGTACAGTCGCCGCTTGTCGTACTGCTTGAAAAGTACGAATAGGAGGAGACTTTTTTTATGGCAAATCAGGTAATGAGAATCACATTAAAGGCTTATGATCATCAGTTAGTAGATGCATCAGCAGCAAAAATCATCGAGACTGTTAAAAAGAACGGAGCAATGGTAAGCGGACCGGTTCCACTTCCAACTAAGAAAGAGGTTGTTACAATCTTAAGAGCCGTTCATAAATACAAAGATTCCAGAGAACAGTTCGAACAGAGAACTCATAAGAGACTGATCGATATCCTTACACCAACACAGAAGACAGTAGATGCTCTGTCAAGACTGGAAATGCCAGCAGGTGTTAACATCGATATCAAGATGAAGACTAAATAATTAGTCATCAACCCCAATTTGATAATGCTATAAGCATTAAGCTATTTACTATATGATTGCCGGTAATCGGTAATCCGCTATAAGGAGGAAGAAAGAATGAAGAAAGCTATTTTAGCTACTAAAGTCGGAATGACTCAGATCTTCAATGAAGACGGCCAGTTGATTCCGGTAACAGTTTTACAGGCTGGTCCTTGTGTCGTAACTCAGGTTAAGACAGAAGAGAACGATGGATACGAAGCAGTTCAGGTTGGATTCGGAGACATCAGAGAAAGCCTTGTTAACAAACCGGAAAAAGGACACTTTGACAAAGCTGGCGTTGCAGTAAAGAGATTCGTTAAAGAGTTCAGATTTGATAACGCTGCTGAATATACAGTAGGACAGGAAATTAAAGCTGATATCTTTGCAGACGGCGATCACATTGATGCAACAGCTGTTTCCAAAGGTAAAGGTTTCCAGGGTGCGATCAAGAGACATGGTCAGTCAAGAGGACCTATGGCTCACGGTTCCAAATATCACCGTCATGCAGGTTCCAATGGTGCTTGTTCTGATCCGAGCAAGGTATTCAAAGGAAAACACATGCCAGGTCATATGGGAAATGTTCAGGTTACTGTACAGAACCTTGAGATTGTACGCGTAGATACAGAAAATAACTTACTGTTAGTTAAAGGTGCTGTTCCAGGACCTAAGAAATCTTTGGTTACTATCAAAGAGACAGTAAAGTCCTTATAATAAGAAAGGAGGAGCACACAAATGGCAAACGTAACTGTTTATAATATGGAAGGCAACGAAGTTGGAACAATGGAACTGAATGATGCAGTATTCGGCGTAGAAGTCAATGAGCATCTTGTTCACCTTGCTGTTGTTCGTCAGCTTGCAAATAATCGCCAGGGTACTCAGAAAGCTAAAACACGTTCTGAAGTAAGCGGCGGCGGAAGAAAACCGTGGAGACAGAAAGGAACAGGTCATGCTAGACAGGGTTCCATTCGTGCACCACAGTGGACTGGCGGCGGTGTTGTATTCGCTCCGGTACCAAGAGATTATGAAGTAAAAATGAACAAGAAAGAAAGAAGAGCTGCTTTAAAATCTGCTCTGACTTCCAAAGTTCAGGACAATAAATTAGTAGTTGTTGATGCTCTTACATTAGCAGATGTTAAGACAAAGGAAATGCAGAAAGTTCTTACAAACCTGAAAGCTGAGAAAGCTCTGGTTATCACAGCAACAGATGACAAGAACGTAATCCTTTCCGCAAGAAACATCACTGATGTTCAGACTGCAACTCCAAGTACTATCAACGTATACGATGTTATGAACCACAACACCGTAATCGTAACCAAAGATGCTGTAGCATCCATCGAGGAGGTATATGCATAATGGCTGATATCAAGTACTATGACGTAATCAAGAAACCAGTGATTACAGAAAAATCTATGAATGCAATGGCTGAAAAGAAATACACTTTCTTAGTTCATCCGGAAGCAAACAAATCTCAGATCAAAGAAGCTGTAGAGAAAATGTTCGAAGGAACAAAAGTAAAGAGCGTTAACACCATGAATATGGATGGAAAGAAAAAACGCCGTGGTATGACAGTTGGAACAACTGCTAAAACCAAAAAAGCTATCGTAGCTCTGACAGAAGACAGCAAAGATATCGAAATCTTCGAAGGACTTTAATTAACGGATAGCGAGTGATAACACAGGTTATTGCGAATATGTGCACGAAAGCACGAGAACAAATTCGAAAGGAGAACAAAAATGGGAATCAAAAGTTATAACCCATATACACCGTCTAGAAGACATATGACTGGTTCCGATTTCTCAGAGATCACAAAATCTACACCAGAGAAATCTCTTACCGTGTCTTTAAAGAAAAACGCTGGACGTAACAACCAGGGTAAGATTACAGTTAGACACCGCGGAGGCGGAAGCAGAAGAAAATACAGAATCATCGACTTCAAGAGAAGAAAAGATGGAATCCCTGCAACAGTAGTTTCCATCGAGTATGATCCAAACAGAACAGCAAACATCGCTTTAATCTCTTATGTAGATGGCGAGAAAGCATATATCCTTGCACCGGAAGGCTTAAAAGTAGGTCAGAAAGTTATGAACGGAGCTGATGCAGAAGTTCGTGTTGGTAACTGCTTACCATTAGAGCTTATCCCGGTTGGTACTATGGTACACAACATTGAGCTTCATCCTGGAAAGGGCGGACAGATGGTTCGTTCTGCTGGAAACGGCGCTCAGTTAATGGCTAAAGAAGGCAAATACGCAACACTGCGTCTGCCATCTGGTGAAATGAGAATGGTTCCGATCGTATGCCGCGCATCTGTAGGCGTTGTCGGAAACGGAGATCACAACCTGATTAACATCGGTAAAGCCGGACGTAAACGTAACATGGGTATCAGACCTACTGTTCGTGGTTCCGTAATGAACCCGAATGACCATCCACATGGTGGTGGTGAAGGAAAGACCGGTATCGGTCGTCCAGGTCCATGTACTCCATGGGGAAAACCTGCTCTTGGTCTGAAGACAAGAAAGAAAAACAAACCGTCCAACAAGCTCATCGTAAGAAGACGCGATGGAAAAGCATTATCGAAATAATAAGGAGGATTAAGCATGTCTCGTTCACTGAAAAAAGGACCTTTTGCAGATGCCAGCTTACTTAAAAAAGTAGACGCATTAAACGCTGCAAATGATAAATCCGTTATCAAAACCTGGTCACGCCGTTCTACAATCTTCCCGTCCTTCGTAGGACACACAATCGCTGTCCATGACGGAAGAAAACACGTGCCGGTATATGTAACAGAAGATATGGTTGGCCACAAACTCGGTGAGTTCGTTGCAACCAGAACTTACAGAGGACACGGAAAAGACGAAAAGAAATCCGGTGTTCGCTAGTATTTGACTTTATATTCTGTCTGCTGCCCACAAGACAGCGGACAGGTTAACCTGATATTGAGAGAAAGAGGAAAGGAGGCACTTTAAAATGGCAAAGGGACATAGAAGCCAGATAAAAAGAGCCAGAAATGAGAGTAATAGAGAGACAAGACCGTCTGCAAAATTATCTTATGCAAGAATTTCTGTTCAGAAAGCCTGCTACGTGTTAGATGTAATCCGCGGTAAAGATGTGCAGACAGCACTTGGTATCTTAACATACAACCCAAGATACGCTTCCAGCGTTATCAAGAAACTTCTTGAGTCAGCAATTGCAAATGCTGAAAACAACAACGGAATGAATGCAGACAACCTCTACGTTGCAGCCTGCTATGCAGATAAAGGACCTACAATGAAGAGAATTCAGCCAAGAGCACAGGGTAGAGCTTACAGAATCGAGAAGAGAACAAGCCATATCACCATCGTGCTGGATGAAAGATAAGGAGGAAAAGCATGGGACAGAAAGTTAACCCACATGGCCTTAGAGTCGGTGTTATCAAGGATTGGGATTCAAGATGGTATGCTGATGCAGACTTCGCTGATTATCTGGTAGAAGACTACAACATCAGAACATTCCTTAAAAAGAAATTATACAGCGCAGGTGTTTCCAAGATCGAGATCGAGAGAGCATCTGACAGAGTTAAGATCATCATCTACACAGCTAAACCTGGTATCGTAATCGGTAAAGGCGGAGCTGAGATCGAAAAAGTTAAAGCTGAATTAAAGAAATTCACAGACAAGAAACTTATCGTAGATATCAAAGAAGTAAAGAGACCAGACAAGGATGCTCAGTTAGTAGCAGAGAATATCGCACTTCAGCTTGAGAACCGTATCTCTTTCAGACGTGCTATGAAATCTACAATGCAGAGAACAATGAAGGCCGGAGCTAAAGGTATCAAAACATCCGTATCCGGACGTCTTGGCGGTGCTGATATGGCTCGTACAGAGTTCTACAGCGAAGGAACTATTCCGCTTCAGACACTTCGTGCAGATATTGACTATGGATTCGCAGAAGCAGACACAACATACGGCAAAGTTGGCGTAAAAGCTTGGGTCTACAATGGCGAAGTACTTCCAACAAAAGGAACTAAGGAAGGGAGCGATAAATAATGTTAATGCCAAAAAGAGTAAAACGTCGTAAACAATTCCGTGGCTCCATGAGAGGAAAAGCCCTTAGAGGTAATAAGATCAATTATGGTGAATTCGGACTTGTTGCAACCGAACCGTGTTGGATCCGTTCCAACCAGATCGAAGCAGCCCGTGTTGCTATGACTCGTTATATCAAACGTGGTGGTCAGGTTTGGATCAAGATTTTCCCAGATAAACCAGTAACAGCGAAACCAGCAGAAACACGAATGGGTTCCGGAAAAGGTGCTCTCGAATACTGGGTAGCAGTTGTTAAGCCAGGACGTGTAATGTTCGAAATCGCAGGCGTTTCCGAGGAAATCGCTCGTGAAGCATTACGTCTTGCGATGCACAAGTTACCATGTAAATGTAAAATCGTTTCTCGTGCAGACTTAGAAGGCGGTGATAACAGTGAAAATTAATAAATTCGTGGAAGATTTAAAGGCAAAATCAGCTGCAGAATTAAATGAAGAATTAGTAGCTGCTAAAAAAGAACTTTTCAATCTGAGATTTCAGAATGCAACTAATCAATTAGAGAATACAAGCCGCATTAAAGAGGTTCGCAAGAACATTGCAAGAATCCAGACAGTAATTACTGAGCAGGCTAACGCTTCCAAATAATAGGAGGAAACTATCGTGGAAAGAAATCTGAGAAAAACCCGCGTGGGTAAGGTTGTCAGCAATAAGATGGACAAGACCATTGTAGTTGCTATTGAAGACCATGTAAAACATCCTCTTTACAAAAAGATCGTGAAGAGAACATATAAATTAAAAGCTCATGACGAAAACAATGAGTGCAATATCGGTGATACCGTAAAAGTTATGGAAACCAGACCGTTATCCAAGGATAAAAGATGGAGACTGGTTGAAATCGTAGAGAAAGTTAAATAAGGAGGAAACCAGTATGATCCAGCAGGAAACTAGACTGAAAGTTGCCGACAACACTGGTGCAAAAGAAATCCTTTGTATTCGTGTTATGGGCGGCTCTACAAGAAGATATGCAAGCATTGGCGATACAATCGTTGCTACTGTTAAAGATGCAACACCAGGCGGCGTTGTTAAAAAAGGTGACGTTGTAAAAGCTGTTGTAGTTAGAACTAAAAAAGGCGCTCGTCGTAAAGACGGATCTTACATCCGTTTCGATGAAAATGCTGCCGTAATCATTAAAGACGACTTAACTCCGAGAGGAACACGTATCTTTGGACCAGTTGCCAGAGAGCTTCGTGAAAAGAAATTCATGAAGATCGTTTCCTTAGCTCCGGAAGTATTATAGGAGGGTGCCTAATGTCAGCTATGAAAATTAAAAAAGGTGATACTGTAAAAGTTATCGCTGGTAAAGATAATGGCAAAGAGGGTAAAGTCCTTGCAGTTAACGCAAAAGACAATACCGTTGTTGTTGAGAATATCAACAAAGTTACAAAACACAGCAAACCATCTGCTGCAAATCAGCAGGGCGGAATCATTACAAAAGAAGCTCCACTGCACATCTCCAACGTTATGCTGGTTGTTGATGGACAGGCTACAAGAGTAGGATTCCAGATGGACGGCGACAAAAAAGTCCGCGTTGCTAAAAAGACCGGTAAGGTTATCGATTAATTAAGAGAGGAGGCATGACAAGTGAGTAGATTAAAAGAAATGTACAAAAATGAGATCATGGATGCCATGACCAAAAAATTTGGATACAAAAATGTTATGGAAGTGCCAAAACTCGACAAGATCGTAATCAATATGGGTGTTGGTGAAGCCAAAGAAAACGCTAAGCTTCTTGATGCTGCAATCGCAGATATGGAACTTATCACAGGACAGAAAGCAATCGCTACTAAAGCTAAAAAATCTGTCGCTAACTTTAAAATCAGAGAGGGTATGCCGATCGGTTGTAAAGTTACATTAAGAGGAGAAAAAATGTACGAGTTCGCTGATCGTCTGATCAACCTTGCACTTCCTCGTGTACGTGACTTCCGTGGTGTTAACCCGAACGCATTCGATGGTCGTGGAAACTACGCTCTGGGTATCAAAGAGCAGCTGATCTTCCCGGAAGTTGAATATGACAAAGTTGACAAAGTAAGAGGTATGGACATCATCTTCGTTACTACAGCTAAGACTGATGAAGAAGCTCGTGAATTACTGACATTATTCAATATGCCGTTTGCAAAATAATAGGAGGAACGATTCATGGCTAAAACAGCAATGAAAATCAAACAGCAGCGTAAACAGAAATTCTCCACAAGAGAATATACACGTTGCAATATTTGTGGACGTCCACATTCTGTTTTAAGAAAGTACGGAATCTGCAGAATCTGCTTCCGTGAATTAGCTTACAAGGGACAGATCCCGGGTGTTAAGAAGGCTTCCTGGTAGGAACCGGATTTAAATAAAATAAACGATCGGCTGATTTATCAGTCCGATCATATGTCCAAACGAGATTTATGATAAAACAGGTAACAATGTAAACAATTAATATATATGCACATGTAAAGTCTGAATAACAGGAGGAAACTAACATGACAATGAGCGATCCAATCGCAGATATGCTTACAAGAATCCGTAACGCAAACACTGCAAAACATGACACAGTAGATGTTCCGGCATCCAAAATGAAAACTGCAATTGCTAACATCCTTGTTGATGAAGGATATATTGCAAAATATGATTTAGTTGAAGACGGAGTTGTTAAAACTCTTCATATCACACTGAAATACGGTGAAGACAAAAACGAAAAAATCATCACTGGTTTAAAGAGAATTTCCAAACCTGGTCTTCGTATCTACGCAGGTAAGGATCAGCTTCCAAAAGTTCTTGGTGGACTTGGAATCGCAATTCTTTCTACAAACAAAGGTGTTATTACTGATAAAGAAGCTCGTAAACTTCAGGTTGGCGGCGAAGTATTAGCATTCGTTTGGTAATTTGAACCAAGATTTTTTATAGAGAACAAACTGAAAACAGAGAGGATGAAACATCCTCTCCGATAATCTAAGTAAGGAGGACAAACATATGTCACGAATTGGTAGACTTCCGGTTGCTATTCCTGCAGGCGTAGAAGTAACTGTCGCTGAAGGCAACGTAGTAACTGTAAAAGGACCAAAAGGAACTCTCGAAAGAGCACTTCCTACAGAAATGGAAATCAAAGTTGAAGATGGTCATGTAGTAGTATCCAGACCAAACGACTTAAAGAAAATGAAATCTCTTCACGGTTTAACAAGAAGCTTGATCCACAACATGGTTGTTGGTGTAAGCGAAGGCTATACAAAAGAGCTTGAAGTTAACGGTGTAGGTTATAAAGCAGCAAAACAGGGCAAAAAGCTTGTGCTTAGCCTTGGATATTCTCATCCGGTAGAAATGGAAGATCCAGACGGAATCGAAACCAAAGTAGATGGTAACAAGATTATCGTATCCGGTATCAGCAAAGAAAAAGTCGGCCAGTTTGCAGCTGAGATCAGAGACAAGAGAAGACCTGAGCCATACAAAGGTAAAGGTATTAAGTATGTTGATGAAGTTATCAGACGTAAAGTTGGTAAGACTGGTAAGAAATAATTCAGGAGGGTGAGAAAATGGTAAATAAGGCATCTAGAGCGAAAATTCGTGAGAATAAGCATAGAAGATTACGTCATCATTTAAACGGAACTGCAACAACACCACGTTTAGCAGTATTTCGTTCCAACAAGCATATTTATGCTCAGATCATTGATGACACTGTAGGAAAAACTTTAGTATCTGCTTCTACTCTTCAGAAAGAAGTAAGAGCTGAGTTAGAGAACACTGATGATGTAGCAGCTGCTGCACATTTAGGAACCGTTATTGGTAAGAAAGCTGTTGAAGCTGGCATCGAAAGCGTTGTTTTCGACAGAGGAGGCTATATCTACCACGGTAAAGTTAAAGCACTGGCAGACGCAGCAAGAGAAGCTGGGCTGAAATTCTAATAAGGAGGAGCGAAACACATGAAACGTAATCTTATTGATGCTAGTCAGTTAGAATTAGAAGATAAAGTAGTATCAATCAAGCGTGTTACCAAGGTTGTTAAAGGTGGTCGTAACTTCCGTTTCACAGCTTTAGTTGTTGTAGGTGACGGCAACGGACACGTTGGTGCAGGTTTAGGTAAAGCAGCCGAAATTCCTGAAGCGATCCGCAAAGGAAAAGAGGATGCTATTAAGAAATTAGTAACAGTAGCAAGAGACGAAAACAACTCTATTACACATGACTTCGTTGGAAAATACGGAAGCGCTGAAATGCTTCTGAAGAGAGCTCCGGAAGGTACTGGAGTTATCGCCGGCGGTCCTGCCCGTGCGGTAATCGAGTTAGCTGGTATCAAAAACATCCGTACAAAATGTATGGGATCCAGAAACAAACAGAACGTTGTTCTTGCAACAATCGAAGGCTTAAGACAGTTAAAAACTCCGGAAGAAGTTGCTAGACTTCGCGGAAAATCTGTTGATGAGATTCTGGCTTAAGGAGGAAATACAAAAATGGCAAACACATTAAAAGTTACATTAGTAAAATCTCCTATTGGTGCAGTTCCGAAACACAAAAAAACTGTTGCAGCTATGGGTCTTACAAAAATGCACAAAACAGTTGAAATGCCGGATAACGCAGCAACAAGAGGAATGATTCAGCAGGTACAGCACCTGGTAAAGGTTGAAGAAGCTTAATTGCGATTTAACCAGAGAGAATTCTGATATGGATCTGATATGAACCTGTTATTCGCAGAGAATGGCAGGAGCATACAGAAACATATTCAGACACAATACAATCTGAACTTATAGATTTGAAATAATAATAAGGAGGTGCCAACATGGAATTATCAAACTTAAGACCAGCAGAAGGTTCTAAGCACAGCGATAACTTCAGAAGAGGCCGTGGACATGGTTCTGGAAACGGTAAAACAGCCGGTAAAGGACACAAAGGACAGTTAGCTCGTTCCGGTCACAAGAAACCGGGATTTGAAGGTGGTCAGATGCCTTTATACAGACGTCTGCCTAAGAGAGGATTCAAAAACAGAAATACAAAAGAGATTATTGCAATCAACGTTGACGTACTGAACCGTTTTGAAGATGGTGCAGAAGTTACAGCAGAAAGCTTACTTGCAAGCGGTGCAATCTCCAAGATCGCTGATGGCGTTAAAATTCTTGGAAACGGTGAGCTGACAAAGAAACTTAATGTCAAAGTAAATGCTGTCAGCGAGACTGCAAAATCAAAAATTGAAGCTGCTGGTGGTACAGTAGAGGTGATCTAATGTTTGAAACTCTTAAAAATGTTTTTAGAGTGAAAGAAATGAGACGCAAGCTGTTGTATCTGATATGGATGATTTTTGTCATCCGTATCGGCTGCCAGATTCCGGTACCGGGAGTTGACAGTGATTTCTTCAAACAGTGGTTCAGCAGCAATGCCGGTGATGCATTCAATTTCTTTGATGCATTTACCGGTGGTTCATTTGAAAGAATGTCAATTTTCGCATTAAACATCACACCATATATTACATCTTCCATTATCATTCAGCTTCTTACCATTGCAATTCCGGCACTGGAAGAAATGCAGAGAGATGGTGAAGAGGGAAGAAAGAAGATGACTGCGATCACACGTTATGTGACCGTAGGTCTTGCTTTATTTGAGTCAATCGCAATGGCAATCGGATTCGGACGTCAGGGTATGATTCCGAATCTGGACTTCTTTAAAGGTGTTGTAGTTGTTGCCTGCCTTACTGCCGGTTCAGCTATGCTGATGTGGCTCGGTGAGCGTATTACGGAAAAAGGCGTTGGAAATGGTATTTCCATCGTACTTACCATTAATATCATTTCCAGAGTACCAAGCGACCTGACATTACTGTATGAGAACTTTATTAAAGGAAAAACGATTGCAAAGGGTACTCTTGCAGGACTGATCATTGCAGCCGTTATTCTTCTGGTAGTAGTTCTGGTACTTATCCTTAACGGAGCAGAGAGAAGAATTCCGGTTCAGTATTCCAAGAAAATGGTTGGAAGAAAGCTGATGGGCGGTCAGTCCACCAATATTCCGCTGAAGGTTAACACCGCCGGTGTTATCCCGGTAATCTTTGCATCCTCCATTATGTCTTTCCCGGCTGTCATTGCGCAGTTAACAGGAAAAGGTAATGGTACAGGAATCGGAAGTGAGATTATTCGTGGTCTTTCTTCCAATAACTGGTGTAATCCAAAACAGCTCCAGTATACATGGGGATTGGTTCTTTACATCGTACTTTGTGTTTTCTTTGCATATTTCTACACTTCCATTACATTCAATCCTCTGGAAGTTGCAGATAATATCAAAAAGCAGGGTGGATTTATTCCGGGTATTCGTCCTGGAAAACCTACGTCAGACTATTTGACTAATATCTTAAATTATATTATATTTATAGGTGCAGTAGGTCTTATCATTGTGTGCGTGATTCCGTTCATCTTTAATGGTGTATTCGGAGCGAATGTTTCATTCGGTGGTACATCTATCATCATTATTGTTGGTGTTATCCTCGAAACTGTGAAACAGATTGAGTCACAGCTTCTCGTACGTAATTACAAAGGCTTTCTGAACAATTAAAAATGAGAGGTTGTGGTGCATGGCATCACAGCCTTGATTTGCTAAAAAAGAAAACGGAGGGTATAACTTATGAAAATCATTATGTTGGGTGCACCGGGGGCAGGAAAAGGAACTCAGGCGAAGAAAATTGCTGCGAAATATCAGATTCCGCATATTTCTACCGGAGATATTTTCCGCGCAAACATTAAAAATGGAACAGAACTGGGTAAAAAAGCAAAAACTTATATGGATCAGGGACTTCTCGTACCTGATGAACTGACCTGTGATCTGGTTGTGGACAGAATACAACAGCCGGATGCAGCAAATGGTTATGTGCTGGATGGTTTTCCAAGAACAATTCCTCAGGCAGAGTGCTTAACAGAGGCTCTGAACAAACTGGGAAGTAAAGTTGATTATGCAATCGATGTGGATGTTCCGGATTCCAATATTGTAAACCGTATGTCCGGAAGACGTGCCTGCCTGAAATGTGGTGCTACTTATCATGTTGTACATGCAGCACCGAAGGTTGAGGGCGTTTGTGATACCTGTGGAGAGAAACTGGTGCTTCGTGATGATGACCAGCCTGAAACAGTTCAGAAACGTCTTAACGTATATCATGAGCAGACACAGCCGCTGATCGATTATTATACTAAAGAGGGAATTTTAAAATCAGTGGATGGTACAAAAGATCTTGAAGAAGTATTTGCAGATATTGTTGCCATCCTGGGAGAGTAATTGGGTGTTTTTAAACACCATCTGGAGGTAAAATGTCGGTTTCTATCAAGACAGAACATGAAATTGAACTTATGAGGGAGGCAGGTCATCTGCTTGAAAAAGTGCATGATGGTCTGATCCCTTACATTAAACCGGGAGTGAGCACAAAGGAGATTGACCGTATCGGAGAACAGATGATACGTGATCTGGGATGCATCCCGAATTTCCTGAACTACGGAGGGTTTCCGGCGTCATTCTGTATCAGTCTGAATGATGAGGTAGTTCATGGGATCCCGTCTGAAGAGAAGATCATTCAGGAGGGAGATCTTGTAAAGATTGATGCCGGTCTTATTTATAAAGGGTATCATTCTGATGCAGCGAGGACTTATGCTGTCGGTGAAGTTTCACCGCAGGCACGTAAGCTGATGGATGTGACCAGAGAGTGTTTCTTTGAGGGACTCAAGGCCGCACGTGCGGGAAATCATCTGAATGATATTTCCAAGGCAATCGGTGCTCATGCTGCCAAATATCATTATGGGATTGTCCGCGACCTGGTTGGACATGGAATCGGCACTCACCTTCATGAGGATCCGCAGATCCCGAATTTTCCGCAGAAGCGAAGAGGAGTTCGTCTGATGCCGGGTATGACACTTGCTGTAGAGCCTATGATCAATCTGGGACGTGCAGATGTGGCATGGCTGGATGATGAGTGGACTGTTGTAACTATGGATGGTTCTCTTTCTGCTCATTATGAGAATACGATTCTTATTACAGACGGAGATCCGGAGATTCTGACTCTTACGAAATAATTGGACGACATACAGGAGGTTTAAAATGTCAAAAGCAGATGTAATCGAAGTGGAAGGCACTGTTCTGGAAAAGCTGCCTAATGCGATGTTTAAAGTGGAACTGGAGAACAAACATGTGGTGCTTGCACATATCAGTGGTAAGTTACGTATGAATTTTATTCGTATTCTTCCCGGAGATAAAGTTACGATTGAACTGTCTCCGTATGATCTGTCTAAGGGCAGGATTATCTGGAGAGATAAGTAAGAAATATTGGCTGCAGTTGGTGCAGTGATGAGAAAGAGAGCTGGAGGGATCTGGTTCTCTTTTTTTGTGCTGTAAAGGGGGACGCGTAGAAAAATAATTCATTTCATGTGCGGTTTCGGCATCTAAGATATTCTAAGCTTTCATAAATCTGCTAAAAGCATGAGGAAATCAGGTCAAACTCGCTTCGCTCAGACAGTGACCTGATTTTCTCATAACGCAGATTTCTGAGAGCTAAGAATATCTAAGATGCCTGCAAATGCACATGAAATGAATTATTTTTCTACGCTGTATGTTGGCAGTGGGAAGTATAAATGGATGATTGGGGGAGAAAATGAAAAAATGTGATTTTATTCAAAAAAATGCTTGCATTTTATATTTTGCTGTGATAATATATAAGCCGAACGCGTGAGTATATTGTATTTGTGCGCTCAAAAAACTGCAGATTTTAATGAATTTACGGAAGGAGGATTTCCAGTGAAAGTAAGATCATCTGTAAAGCCGATCTGCGAAAAATGCAAGATCATTAAAAGAAAAGGATCTATCAGAGTAATCTGTGAGAATCCAAAACACAAACAGCGTCAGGGTTGATTGACGGTTTAAAGTTTGTGTAACGTGCGGCTGCAGTGTGAGACGCCCGGAAGGGTTGTTCAGGCTGTTAAGATAGTTTTAGCATGTATTGCCTAATACCGAGAGGCAACGTTGGCCCGTTGGCCGCAGTAATTCGGAAAGGCTGCTTTTCGCCAATTGCAGCTGGGTGTTTTACCGAGGCACCCCAATTAGGAACTGAGAAATAAGGAAGTGATGTGTCCGATACATCCCATTTCACCTTACTTGAGTGAGAGAATTCGCGAGGGTAAGTGATGTACAGGCATTAAGGACTTTCAAAGTAGAAGATGGAGGAAACAGTACATGGCTCGTATAGCTGGTGTAGACTTACCAAGAGAAAAACGTATTGAAATCGGTCTTACCTACATTTATGGTATTGGTAGACCAAGCGCAGACAAAATCCTTGCAAAGGCAGAAGTTAATCCTGACACACGTGTCAGAGATCTGACTGATGACGAAGTAAAGAGACTCAGCGCAGTTATTGATGAAACAATGACAGTAGAAGGTGACCTTCGTAGAGAAATCGCCCTCAACATTAAGAGACTGCAGGAAATCGGATGCTACAGAGGTATCCGTCATCGTAAAGGACTTCCGGTTCGTGGTCAGAAGACTAAGACCAACGCTAGAACACGTAAAGGTCCTAAGAGAACAGTAGCTAATAAGAAGAAATAAATAAAGCTTTAAACATCTGATAAGCGTAAGCTGATCTTATGAGGAAGCTTGCATGGACACTTGATGAATGACGAGCGAAGCGAGGAAATGAATTTAGTGGACATGGTGTTTCTTGTAACATATATTTGATTGATAAATAAGAAAGTGTAGGTTAGTTTTAAAATGGCTAAAGTGACTAAAAAAGCGACTGCAAAACGTCGTGTCAAGAAAAACGTTGAACACGGACAGGCACATATTCAGTCTTCTTTCAACAATACAATTGTTACTCTGACTGACAATGAAGGAAACGCTCTTTCATGGGCAAGTGCTGGTGGTCTTGGATTTAGAGGTTCAAGAAAATCTACTCCTTATGCAGCACAGATGGCAGCTGAGACTGCAACAAAAGCTGCACTTATTCATGGTTTGAAAACTGTAGATGTTATGGTAAAAGGACCAGGTTCTGGACGTGAAGCTGCAATCCGTGCCCTTCAGGCTTGCGGACTGGAAGTAACAAGCATCCGCGACGTAACTCCGGTACCACACAACGGTTGCCGCCCACCAAAACGCAGAAGAGTCTAATTGATTTAGAATATTAGGAGGTATTTGAGAAATGGCAGTAAATAGAGTGCCTGTTCTGAAAAGATGCAGATCCCTTGGCCTGGATCCGATTTATTTAGGAATTGATAAAAAATCCACAAGACAGTTAAAACGTGCAAATCGTAAAATGTCTGAGTATGGTTTACAGTTAAGAGAAAAACAGAAAGCAAAATTCATCTACGGAGTTCTGGAAAAACCTTTCCACAACTACTACGACAAAGCTGACAGAATGCCTGGACAGACTGGTGCAAACCTTATGATCCTTCTTGAGAGCAGACTTGACAATGTAGTATTCCGTATGGGATTTGCAAGAACAAGAAAAGAAGCTCGTCAGATTGTTGACCACAAGCATGTACTTGTAAACGGAAAATGTGTAAACATTCCTTCCTACCTTGTAAAAGCCGGTGATCAGATCGAGATCAGAGAAAAATCCAAAGGTTCTGAAAGATACAAAGGTATCCTTGAAGTAACTGGCGGACGTCTTGTTCCGGAATGGATCGATGTAGATCAGGAGAACTTAAAAGGAACTGTAAAAGAACTTCCTAACAGAGAAGCAATTGATGTTCCTGTAAACGAGATGCTTATCGTCGAGTTGTACTCCAAATAATCCATAGGATTATATCATAGAAAATTACTTGGTAATATTTCTATTATTTATACGATTCAGTGGTTGATTATTATCTTCCGCTGAATTGTAGTATTTGAATGAATACCCCTCAAACTTTTATTAACCCAGAAGGAGGGAACCCTATAGTGTTTGATTTTAATAAACCTAAGATCGAGATTA
Source organism: Blautia sp. 1001283B150304_161114_C9 (assembly GCF_015668165.1). Taxonomy (NCBI): domain Bacteria; kingdom Bacillati; phylum Bacillota; class Clostridia; order Lachnospirales; family Lachnospiraceae; genus Blautia; species Blautia sp. 1001283B150304_161114_C9. The sequence continues at coordinate 60,299 of NZ_JADPGO010000016.1, forward strand.
CCGAATTATCTGAAGATAAAAAATTTGGCAGATTCGTAGTTGAGCCTCTGGAAAGAGGATATGGAACTACACTTGGAAATTCTTTAAGAAGAATTATGCTGTCTTCCCTGCCGGGTGCAGCTGTAAGCCAGGTTAAAATTGATGGTGTGCTTCACGAATTCAGCTCCATTCCGGGCGTAAAAGAAGACGTGAGCGATATTATCATGAATCTGAAGAGCCTTGCTATTAAGAACCACAGCACAGACAATGAGCCGAAAACCGCATACATCGAATGTGAAGGAAAAGGTGTTGTAACTGCAGCTGATATCCAGGCTGATCAGGATATCGAGATCATGAATCCGGATCAGGTGATTGCTACTTTAAACGGTGGCAAGGACTGCAGACTTGCTATGGAGCTTACTATTACAAAAGGCCGCGGATATATCAGTGCTGATAAAGGTAAATCTGATGATATGCCGATCGGTGTACTTGCAGTTGATGCTATCTATACACCGGTAGACAGAGTCAACATGACTGTAGAGAATACACGTGTTGGTCAGGTAACCGATTATGATAAGCTGACACTGGATGTGTATACAAACGGTACACTTGATCCGGATGAGGCGGTAAGCCTTGCAGCAAAAGTATTAAGCGAGCACTTGAGCCTTTTCATTGACCTTTCCGAGAATGCAAAGACCGCTGAGGTTATGATCGAGAAAGAAGACAATGAGAAAGAAAAAGTCCTGGAAATGAGCATTGATGAACTTGAGTTATCTGTTCGTTCCTATAACTGCTTGAAGAGAGCCGGCATTAATACAGTTGAAGAATTATGTAACAAGACTTCTGATGATATGATGAAGGTTCGTAACCTTGGACGTAAATCATTAGAAGAAGTTCTTGCGAAACTGAAAGAGCTGGGCTTACAGCTTCAGCCTGCAGAAGAGTAAGAATTGATCAGGTTATTGGTTCTCTAAGGGAACAATAACCAGTTAGCAAAGAGATATTATACGGTGGGGATGCCTAAGCAGTCGGACAGTAAGACCGAACAAGCGTGCCCGGCTGTCCCACAGATGGAGGAAAATTAAATGGCAAAATATAGAAAATTAAGCAGAACTTCTGACCAGAGAAAAGCATTACTGAGAAGCCAGGTAACAAGCCTTTTATATCATGGAAAAATTGTTACTACAGAAGCTAAAGCAAAAGAAATCCGTAAAATCGCAGAAGGCCTTGTAGCTATGGCTGTTCGTGAAAAAGATAACTTCGAAACTGTTACTGTAACTGCTAAAGTTGCTCGTAAAGATGCTGAAGGCAAGAGAGTAAAAGAAGTTGTTGACGGAAAGAAGAAAACTGTATACGATGAAGTACAGAAAGAGATCAAGAAAGATGCTCCTTCCAGACTTCACGCTCGTCGTCAGATGATGAAAGTTTTCTACCCGGTTAAAGAAGTACCTGCAAAGGGTGCCGGAAGAAAGAAAAACACTAAAGACGTAGATATGGTTGCTAAGATGTTCGATGAGATCGCTCCAAAATACGCTGACCGTAACGGTGGTTACACAAGAATCGTTAAGATCGGACCGCGTAAAGGCGATGCTGCAATGGAAGTACTGATCGAATTAGTATAATCCAGCCAGATTTTCGATTTTATATTTGTCCAGACGATGATAAGACTGCATATGTATGGTGTTCATGCCGTATATATGCAGTTTTTTTGTTATGCTATAGGAAATCACTTCCTGTAACATAACCGTTTATTACCCTTGATTATTTGAGCCAGATAGCGTAAAATCGTAGAGTATATAAAAACCATATTGATGAAGAAGTGTTAAATAAGACATTGGAATGTTACAAAATACGAGAGCAAAAGATAAGCGAGGAATACAAATGACTGGCAGGAGATTGAAAAATTGAGGCAGAATACGAAAAAGAAACGATCAGGATTTGGTTATTTCATCAGGATGTTTTTGTTGTTGGTGGAATTACTGGCTGTTACACTGTTTCTGTGGGGAAATGATGCTTATTCCATATCTGCCACCACACCTGAATTTAAGTGGGAAAATTATAAAACGATCGCACATGCACTGGGAGGGATTGGTGATAAAACCTATCTGAATTCAAAAGAGAGTTTTCTGGCAGGCTATCAGATGGGGTGCAGGTTGTTTGAAGTTGATCTTGTGAAGACATCTGACAATGTATGGGTGTGCCGCCATAGCTGGTATCAGTCTCTTGGACAATGGGAAGGCGATGAAAAGAAAGTTCTGTCCTCAGAGGAATTCTTATCCCGGCCCATTTATGGAAAATATACTCCTATAACATTTGAAGATCTGCTGGTGCTGCTGAGCGATTATCCGGACGCTTTTGTGATGCTGGATTCCAAGCAGTATTCTGTCCGTAATTATCAGAAGACGGTGGAGGACTATGCTGATTATATCGAACTTGCAGAAGCGGCAGGTGTTCCGGATGTGATGGGACAGATCATACCGGAAATCTATAATCAGGCAATGTTTGCCGGAACAGCACTGCTGTATGATTTTCCTGGATATATTTATTCCTTATGGCAGGAATATTCTACAGAAGAACTGACTGAGATCGCAGCATTCTGTAAAGAAAAAAATATTCAGGCAGCTACAGTCTATTATAAATACTGGTCAGAGGATGTGCAGGAGATTTTTGACAAAAAAGGGATCAGGTTATATATTTATACTGTGAATGACCTGAAGGAAGCACAATATTATATGCAAGAGGGTGCGGCAGGTGTATGCTCAGACTATCTGCAGGATACTATGTTTAACTGATCTGTCCTGTTGGCATTATGAAATGGTCATAGAGGATTATTATAGCTGTAGCTGTTCTAGAGCGTGTCTGAAAAATCATTCCCGCAATCTGCACGCCCCGCTTTGCGGTATATTTTGCTCGAATTCGGTTGCCGTAGCCCGCTACGACGCCCTCATCCGGGCAAAATCTCCCACAAATTGTGACATACATCTTGCGGAAAGCATTTTTCAGACACGCTCTAGGATGAATAAGGGCAAAGATATCAGGAGCAAAAAGAATTTTAAATAAGCGGCAATAACAAAGATTATATTATAAAGGAAATTATCATACACAATGAAAATAAGAGTAATGATTGCTGTCTGTGCAGCAAAATTTGTAGGATACGTATGTAAGAAAATGGGAAGACAGGGTGTGACCTGGGCAGGAAAAGTGGCGATTAAGATCTGTCCGGACATTCTGGAACAGCTTTCCTCACAGGTACGAAAGGCTATTTTTGCAACCTGCGGTACAAATGGAAAGACAACTACCAACAATATGCTCTGTGCAGCACTGGAAGCGGAAGGGCAGAAAGTAATCTGTAACCACACAGGTTCCAATATGCTCAATGGAGTTGTTGCTGCATTTGTGCTGGCTGCGAAATGGAATGGTAAAATTGATGCGGACTATGCATGCATTGAGGCTGATGAAGCATCCACCAGACATATTTTTCCAAGAATCAAACCGGACTATATGCTTCTGACAAATCTTTTCCGTGATCAGCTTGACAGATACGGAGAGATTGATATTACCATGAATATTCTGGAAGAAATGATGAGAAAGGTTCCGAAGATGCAGATCATTGTAAATGGTGATGATGCCCTGTCTGCATATCTTGCCATGGATTCCGGGAATCCATATGTAACTTATGGCATCAGTAAACCGGTGATCAAATCTGCGGCAAATGAAATCAGAGAGGGACGTTTCTGTAAGCGATGCGGTGAGAAACTGGAATATCGTTTCTATCATTACAGCCAGCTGGGAGATTATTATTGTCCAAAATGCGGATTTGCAAGACCGAAGCCGGATTTTGATGCAGAGGATGTAAAGGTAGGCGACCAGCTTAGCTTTTGTGTAGAAGGAAAACACATTGTAGCAAATTATAAGGGATTTTATAATGTGTATAATATACTGGCAGCTTATGCGGGAGTGAGGACTGCGGGATTTGCGGGAGAGCATTTCGAGGATATGCTCCGCAGATTTAATCCGGAAAACGGACGTATGGAGCAGTTTCGCATTAAGGGAACAGGAGTAACCTTAAATCTTGCCAAGAATCCGGCGGGATTTAATCAGAATATTTCCGCAGTGATGCAGGATCAGGCACCGAAGGACATCATTATTGCGATCAATGATAATGCTCAGGATGGAACAGATATTTCCTGGCTCTGGGATGTTGACTTTGATCTTCTCGGAAATGATTCAGTGAAATCTATTACTGTAAGCGGTATCCGCTGTCAGGATATGCGTCTGCGGCTGAAATATGTGGATATCCCGTCTGTCCTCGAGGGCGATGTTGAGAAAGCAATCCGCGACAGAGTAGAGGACGGAGTGGGGAATCTGTATGTGCTGGTAAACTATACAGCATTATTCAGTACCAGAAATATTCTGAAGAGACTGGAGGGCGAGAAATAATGAAAATTACAATAGGACATTTATATCCGGATCTTCTGAATCTTTACGGTGACAGAGGTAATATCCAGTGTCTGATGAAGAGATGCCAGTGGCGTGGGATTGAGGCTGAGACCATACCGTTTGAGCTGGATGATAAAATAGATTTCTCGAAGCTTGATATCGTACTTCTGGGTGGTGGTTCGGACAGAGAACAGATGATCGTATGTGAGAAGCTACAGAAAATCCAACCGGATTTTAAGGCTTATGTGGAAGATAACGGCGTTGTCATTGCAATCTGCGGTGGCTATCAGTTACTTGGGAAGTATTACAAAACAGATCAGGGAAACATGAAAGGACTGGACCTGGTAGACTTGTATACAGAGCAGGGCGAAGGCCGTCTGATCCAGAATATCGTTCTGCAGAGTGAGCTGTTTGATATGCCGATCGTTGGATTTGAGAATCATGGAGGAAGAACCTGCATTAATAATAACAAACCACTGGGAAAAGTACTTTACGGTGCAGGAAATGACGGTAAGTCAGGCTATGAAGGCGTAGTATATAAGAATGTGATAGGGACTTATCTGCATGGACCGTTACTTCCGAAGAATCCGCAGCTTGCAGACTGGCTCATTCAACATGCGCTGGAAAGAAAGTATGGAAAAGAAACAGAACTTACACCGTTAGATGACAGTCAGGAAAAAGAAGCAAATGACTATATATACCACAGATTTGTAAGAGGATAATTATGGCGAAATCATGTAATCAAAAAGGAAAAATACTGTATCTGCAGAAAATGCTGTCTGAGACAACCAGCCAAAAGCCTGTCACCATGCAGGAGATTCTGGCAAAACTGGAAGAACAGGGGATTCGAGCTGAGCGAAAGAGTATTTATGATGATATGGAAACCCTGCGTGATTTTGGAATGGATATACATTACAGAAGAGGACGGGAAGGAGGATATTATGAGGAAAAATCTGCTTCAGATAAAACAGAAGCGGATAATACGATAATACATCAGCCAGATGGCGAAACAGGAGAGAAATCTGAAAATGTGCAGGAACAGATTGGAAAAGAATCTGAAGCACCTGCAAAGATCAGTGCTCCGATACCCTCCCAAACAGGAGAGAATATAAAAGAAATCAGGCTTGTATGTCAGAATTCTACAAAGAAAAAAATCCAGCGTACCTTTGGTTCGGAGATTTTCTGCAAAATAAAGGGGGAGGATAATTTTATTGTAACTGTTGAGGTTGTGGTTGATAAGGCATTTTTTGGATGGTTGACTTCTATGGGAAGAAATGTACATATTCTGAAACCAAAGAAAGCAGCCGTTGCCTATCGGGATTATCTGAAGAACATTGCAAAAGATTATAAGGGAATTGATAAATAAATATGATATCAGAAAGGATCGTATTATGAAAAGAAGAGCAACAGCTATTCTGCTTGGAATAATGGTATCCTCCATGTTCCTGTCTGCCTGCGGGAAGAATGAGGCAAAAGAAGCAGCAAATGAAAGCGCCCAGGTAGAAGAAGAGGGCGTAGGCGAAGTAACTGAGGAAGGTGAAAAAGTAGAGGCAGAAAATAAAAATGCTTCTGATGCCGATGACAGCAGCAAGGCAGGAGACGGTGCAAAATCAGACGAAGACAATAAAGAGATATCAGTGAAGGAGGAAGAAGACGGAGATTCTTCAGGAAAAGATTCAGATGATGAATCAGAGGAAGATGCTGAGGTAACGGAAGCTTCTGCCGGAAAGATAGGTGTGCTTCTTTCTGAGGACGATGAGGATGCAAAAATTGACAGCGAAGAGATGACTTCGCAGATTGAAGATGGAGGATATGAGGCAGATGTGAAGAATGCCGGCGGCGATCCTGCGCTTCAGATTTCCCAGATTCAGGAATTTATTGATGAGCAGGTTTCTGCCCTGATCATTGATCCGGTAGATTCCTATGGTCTGACAGATATCCTGAAAACTGCCAAAGAGCAGGAAATACCGGTTATTTCCTATGACAGTCTGATCCGGGATACTGCGGATATCAATTATTATGCAACTTATGATACCAGAGCAATAGGAAAGGATATTGCCAAAGAAATTATCAAAAAAATGGATCTGGATAAAGCCAGAGAGGATAAGAAGTCTTATACAATAGAATTTCTCATGGGATCTCCGGATGACAATGCTGCACTGTTTCTGTGTAATGGAATCCAGGAAGGGCTTCAGGAATATCTGGATGATGGAACACTTGTATGTAAATCCGGAAATACGTCATTTGATGATACAGGAATCATGAGATGGAGCGAGTCATCTGCAAAGACAAAACTTGATTCGATTATAAGTGAGTTTTATGCAGAGGAGAAGGCTCCGGATATTATCTGTACTGCATATGACGGATTTGCTTATGCTGCAGAGGAAATTTTAAGTGACAGTGGTCTGGAACCGGGAAGTGATGAATGGCCGATGATCACAGGATATGGCAGTGAGGCACAGGCAGTAAAGGATATTGCAGCAGGTAAAATGTCATTTACCATGTTTATGGACCGTAAGGAACTGGCTAAGGGCGGAGCACAGATGGCCATTGACTATCTGACAGGAGAGAAAGTTGACGTAAAAGATTATTCACAGTATGATAACGGAGTAAAGATTGTGGGAACTTTTACATGTGGAGCACAGATGATCGACAAGGATAATTATCAGATTCTTGTGGATAACGGAACTTATACGGAAGATGAGATCGCTCCTGATCCCACACCGACACCGGAGGTGACACCTGTGCCGAAAGTGACATTAAAGACAGCCTCAGAGGAAGATTCAAAAGAAGTGACACCAACTCCCGAAACAGAAGATAAATCAGAAGGTGAAACGAGAGAAAATCTGATCTATGATTCCGAAGATAACTCAAAAGTGGAGAAAACATCAGATCAGAAAAAATAAAGAATTCATAGAACAAAAAAAGGATGGGTTTTCCCATCCTTTTATAGTTAATCTCTGAAGGTTAAGGAATCGTCTGTCATGGAATCAACAATGGCAAGAGATTCAAGACGTATTCCCATATCGCGGATCTCCTGACCGCCATGCTGGAATCCTTTTTCAATAACAATACCGGCTCCTTCAAGAGTTGCCCCTGATTTCTTAACAATATCGATCAGGCCGAGAAGTGCACATCCGTTAGCAAGGAAATCATCAATCAGAAGTACATGATCTTCAGGTCCGAGAAACTTCCTGGAAAGGATCACATCATATACTTTCTTATGAGTGAAAGATTCTACTTTAGTTGTATACATTTCTCCATCCAGATTCACGCTCTGTGCTTTCTTGGCAAAAACTACAGGTACATCAAAGTACTGTGCAGCAATACAGGCGATACCGATACCGGATGCTTCAATTGTAAGGATTTTAGTGATTGGACAGTCGGAGAAGCGGCGTTTGAATTCTTTGCCGATTTCATTGATGAGGGTAATATCCATCTGATGATTTAAGAAACTGTCTACTTTTAAAATATTTCCCGGTTTTACAACTCCATCCTTAAGAATTCGGTCTTTTAAAAGCTTCATAGATTTCTCTCCTTTATATATGTAATTAGTTTGTAGCTGTCGGTAACTATCCGGTACACTGCTTCCCGAAAGTACTGAATAGTTACAGTTACTGTGAATATGCAGAATTCAAAAAAAACATCAGGCTGCAAAATGAACAGTAACATTGCTGTTTTGATAATTATAGACTATGATACGCTATAATTCGTCTTCATGCAATTATTTTTGACAAAAAATCTAAAAATAATTATAATAGTCTCAGACTGGTTGGGAAAAACCGCAGGACAATCTGTGCAGATTGCCGTAAATCAGCCGAAGAGGGCTAAATAGTGAAACGGATTGTGAATATCCGTCTTACGGACTGGAGATGGAATATGAAAGAATATGAACTGATATGGGAAATTTTTAATAAATGTCCGCGGAATCAGATGCGTGATGTTTTTGTGGAAGAGCTGGAACTTGAGGATCCGGAAGAATATATCAGAAATAAATTCAAAGGAAAAGAAGTTTCCTATGAGAAAACTGTTCTGGAGGATGGAACCATTATTTTTGATATTACGACTTCACAAATAAAACAGCGTTGCTCCTTTACAGAAATTTGACAAATGTGGTATAATATCATTTACGCTGTACGGAAGTGCTGTAAGCAGGAAAGCCACAGACAGTGTGTGAGGATATAAAGACAGATAAGCGGTAAAGAATCGGATATTCTGAAAGAGAAAGGGGAATGTTATGGCCGAGGAACAAAAGACACATACGCATGTACTGGAGGATGGGACGGTAGTTGAACATTCTCATGGGGAGCATGGGCATCATCACAGTCATGCGCATACAAAGGCAGTGCTGAATCGTATGTCCAGAGCAATCGGACATATGGAATCTATCAAACGTATGATAGAGGACGGAAGAGACTGTGCGGAAGTTCTGATACAGCTTTCAGCAGTGAAATCTGCTATCAATAATACAGGTAAGATCATTCTGCAGGATCATATCGAACACTGTATCGTAGATGCAGTGGAACATGGTGATAAAGAGGCAATTAAAGAACTTGAGGTAGCAATTGACAGATTTGTAAAGTAATATGCGTACTCCAGACTGGCAATAGAGAATATTTTGTTATTGTTCACACACCACTATCCCGCGAGGTGTTTTGGCATGAATATGCCAAAATCCCGAGACATACAAGCCAAAATTCCATTGCCGTAGGCAATCTGGAATGAATTTTGGCTACGTTACTGTGAACGGAGTGAACAGTAACAATATTTTGTCAGTACAGCAGTGCGTAAATATAAAGGAGAAGATTAATTATGGCAAAAGAATGTAACAACACTTCATGCGACAAAGCAAGCTGCGAAGGTTGTTCAAGCAGCAAGAAACAGCAGAGCTTTCAGGCAGAAATGAATGCTCAGTCAAATGTAAAACATGTGATCGGGGTTGTCAGCGGAAAGGGTGGAGTTGGTAAATCCTTCGTAACAGGCTCTCTGGCAAACATGATGGCAGCACAGGGATACAAAGTCGGTATCCTGGATGCGGATATCACAGGACCGTCCATTCCGAAAATGTATGGATTAAAGGGTGCAGCAATGGCAAATGATGAAGGTATCTACCCGATGATCACAAAAAACGGGATCAAGGTAATGTCCATCAACCTTCTGCTTCCTACAGAGGATACTCCTGTAATCTGGAGAGGTCCGGTTCTTGCAAATATGGTAAAACAGTTCTGGACAGATGTTATCTGGGGCGACGTAGACTATCTGTTTGTGGATATGCCTCCTGGAACAGGTGATGTTCCGCTTACAGCATTTCAGTCTCTGCCGATCGAAGGAATCGTGATCGTAACATCACCTCAGGATCTGGTTAAGATGATCGTTAAGAAAGCCTTTAATATGGCTGAGATGATGAAGATACCGGTACTTGGAATCGTAGAGAACTACAGCTATGTGAAATGTCCGGACTGCGGAAAAGAGATCAAAGTCTTTGGTGAGAGCCATATTGATGAGATCGCAGCAGAGCTGAAGGTTCCTGTACTTGGAAAAATGCCGATTGATATGGATTATGCAACCAAGGCAGACGGCGGATTCTTTGCAGCAATCGATAATCAGTATATTACTGATGCACTGGCTGTAATGCCGAAATAAGAAAAAGAAGTTCTCATTCAGTAAGAAACGCGATTATAAAAATTGTTGTTTCAGTACTGAGTGAGGACTTCTTTTATTATATGGAAGTAAACATTTCAATAAAGCGTTCAGCAGCCTGAGAGACAGTAAGACTGTCATGCTGGGCAAGTATAAGCTGACGTCCGGGAAGCGGCTCTTTTAACATGAGCGGTGTCAGCTGATCATTTTCTTTTAACATATAATCAGGAACGCAGGCAATTCCCAGTCCGATCCGTGCCAGATCCAGAAGCAGGTCATTACTGTTTAACTCTACTTCAGGAAGAAGCTTGAGATTATGGGCTGTGAATGCCTCTCGCAGATATTCACTGGTGGTACTTTTGGGGGAAAGCATCAGGATTGGATAGTTCAGAAGCTCCTGCAGTTCGGTCTGAACAGTGTGTACAGGAAAGTAATCCGTATTGGCAACGAATACATCGTGGAATTCTTTCAGCACACGTGTCTGAAAATGACTGCCAAGCCTGGAATTGGGACAGTTGCATACAATCAGATCTGCCTGACCCTTTTCCAGAAGCTCTGCACAGCCGATGGAGGTACTGTTTGTGACTTTAATGCGGACATCAGGATAGGTCTGATGGAATTTCTGCAGATAATCAATGAGAAAATACCGGCAGATCGTATCGCTGGCAGCAATACGCAGCTGGCCTTTCAGCAGATTGTCTCCGGACAGGAGAGATTCTCCCTCATCCAGAAGCTGGAGCGCAGGTTTTACATGCTGGAGCAGAAGTTCTCCTTCAGGAGTTAACAATACTTTCTTGGTACTGCGGATAAAAAGAGGATGATTTAGCTTCTTTTCCAGAGTTTTAATGGACTGGCTGACTGCTGACTGGGAGATAAAAAGCTGGCGGGAGGCCTCTGAGAAGCTGAGGGTGGTGGCAACATAGTAGAATACTTTGTATAGTTCAAGATTAATATCCATAGAAATAAATCCTTTCATAAAATAATGTGATGATACAAATGGTCGGCAGCAATGGAACTTTAGATTGTATGTCTCGGGATTTTGGCATATTCATTCCCAAATATCTCGTCGACAGTGGAGTGTGAACGGTGATTAATTAATTGTATTAATAAAAAATATAAGATATATTAATTTTACTAATGATATTTCCTATGATACTATAAAAGAAGCAATAGTCAAGCATTTTTAAAACAATGCATACATAAGAAAGGAGTTTCTATGAGTAACGTAAGACGTGTCTATGTAGAAAAGAAACCGGCCTTCGCTGTACAGGCAAAGGAATTAAAACATGAGGTCAGCAGCTATCTGGGAATTAAATCCGTAACAGCAGTACGTGTGCTGATCCGCTATGATGTAGAGAATATTTCTGATGAAGTTTTTGATAAAGCATGCAAAACTGTTTTTGCAGAGCCACCTGTAGATGATTTATATCTGGAGAATTTTGAGGCAGCAGAAGGTTCCCGTATCTTCTCTGTAGAATTTTTACCGGGACAGTTTGACCAGAGAGCAGATTCTGCTGTTCAGTGTGTACAGTTCCTGGATGAGAATGCACAGCCTATCATTCGTTCCGCAACTACTTATGTAATTGAAGGAACTATCACAGATGAAGAATTTGATGCTATCAAGCATCACTGCATCAACCCTGTAGATTCCCGTGAGACAGGTCTGCAGAAACCGGAAACACTGGTAACTGTTTTCCCGGAACCGGAAGATGTTAAGATTTTTGACGGATTTAAGGAAATGCCGGAAGCAGAATTAAAGGAACTTTATGATTCTTTAAATCTTGCAATGACATTCAAGGATTTCCAGCATATCCAGCATTATTTCAAAGAAGAAGAGAAACGTGACCCGTCCATGACAGAAATCCGTGTACTTGATACATACTGGTCTGATCATTGCCGTCACACAACCTTCTCCACAGAACTGACAGATGTAAAATTTGACGAAGGTGATTACAAAGCACCGATCGTAGATACTTACAAGAAATATCTTGCTGACAGAGAAGAACTTTACAAAGGCCGTAAGGACAAATTTGTCTGCCTGATGGATCTGGCTCTGATGGCTATGAAGAAACTGAAAGCAGAAGGAAAGCTTGCTGATCAGGAAGAATCTGATGAGATCAATGCCTGCAGTATTGTAGTTCCTGTAGACGTAGACGGTAAAGAAGAGGAATGGCTGATCAACTTCAAGAATGAGACACATAACCATCCTACTGAGATCGAGCCATTCGGTGGTGCAGCTACCTGCCTTGGCGGTGCGATCCGCGACCCGCTTTCAGGACGTACCTATGTATATCAGGCAATGCGTGTAACTGGTGCGGCAGATCCTACTGTTTCTGTAAAAGAAACTCTCAAGGGTAAACTTCCGCAGAAGAAACTGGTAAGAAGCGCAGCTCATGGCTACAGCTCCTATGGAAACCAGATTGGTCTTGCAACAGGTTATGTAAAAGAAGTTTACCATCCTAACTATGTAGCGAAACGTATGGAGATCGGTGCTGTTATGGGTGCTGCTCCCAGACGTGCGGTTATCCGTGAGAATTCTGATCCGGGAGATATCATTATCTTACTTGGAGGACGTACAGGACGTGACGGTATCGGTGGTGCTACAGGTTCTTCCAAGGTTCATACAGAAGCTTCTATTGAAGTGTGCGGTGCTGAGGTACAGAAAGGTAATGCTCCTACTGAGCGTAAGATCCAGCGTATGTTCCGCCGTGAAGAAGTCAGCCATATTATCAAGAAATGTAATGACTTTGGTGCAGGCGGTGTTTCCGTTGCTATCGGTGAGCTGGCAGCAGGTCTGAGGGTAGACCTTGACAAGGTTCCGAAGAAATATGCAGGTCTTGACGGAACTGAGATCGCAATCTCCGAATCTCAGGAACGTATGGCTGTAGTAGTTGACCCGAAAGATGTAGATACTTTCCTTGGCTATGCAAATGAAGAGAACCTGGAGGCAATTCCTGTTGCAGTTGTAACAGAGGATCCTCGTCTGGTACTTGTATGGAGAGGAAAAGAAATCGTAAATATTTCCCGTGCATTCCTTGACACTAACGGTGCACATCAGGAGACAACTGTAGAAGTAGAAATCCCTAACAAAGAAGGCAATCTCTTTGAAGAGCGCCCGGATGTAGCTGATGTAAAAGCTAAATGGATGGAAACTCTGGCAGACTTAAATGTATGCTCTCAGAAGGGACTTGTGGAAATGTTCGATGGTTCTATCGGAGCAGGCAGTGTATTTATGCCATACGGTGGCAAATATCAGCTCACAGAGACTCAGTCCATGGTAGCAAAGGTTCCGGTACAGAATGGTAAAACAGATACTGTAACCATGATGAGCTATGGCTTTGATCCGTATTTATCTTCCTGGAGCCCATATCACGGAGCTGCTTATGCAGTGACAGAGTCCGTTGCAAGAATCGTGGCTACAGGTGGTGACTATAAGAAAATCCGTTTCACATTCCAGGAATACTTCCGTCGTATGACAGAAGATCCTAAGAGATGGAGCCAGCCTTTCGCAGCACTTCTCGGTGCTTATGCAGCACAGATGGGATTTGGACTTCCATCTATCGGTGGTAAGGACAGTATGTCCGGTACATTTAATGATATTGATGTACCTCCAACACTGGTATCTTTTGCAGTTGACGTTGCGAAAATCCAGGATGTGATCACACCGGAATTAAAGAAAGCAGGAAACAAACTGGTATGGCTTCGTGCACCGAAGGATCAGTATGATCTGCCGGATTATGCAGGAATCATGGATCAGTATGAAAAACTTCACAAAGATATGCAGGATGGCAAAGTTGTTTCTGCTTATGCACTTGACCGTCATGGTATCGCAGCAGCAGTTGCGAAGATGGCATTTGGTAACGGCATGGGCGTGAAGATCGAGCATAATCTTGACCCGAGAGATTTCTTTGCACCTGGATTTGGCGATATTATCCTGGAAGTTCCGGATGGTAAGGTTGGTGAGCTTTCCATCACTTATACAGTGATCGGTGAAGTAACTGCTGACGGTAACTTCTCCTATGGAAATACAGTGATCACTGTAGGTGAAGCTGAAAATGCATGGAAAGGTACTCTGGAAAAAGTATTTAAGACAGTTTCTTCTGAGAATGATAAAGAGGCAGCTGACAGAGATGAGAAGCTTTATCGTGCAGACAGCATCTATGTATGCAAGAACAAAGTTGCAAAACCTCGTGTATTTATTCCTGTATTCCCTGGAACAAACTGCGAGTATGACAGCACACGTGCATTCGAGCGTGCAGGTGCAGAGGTGGATGTAAAAGTATTCAAGAACCTGACTGCTGAAGATATCCATGACTCTGTAGAGCTTTTTGAGAAAGCAATCGATCAGGCACAGATCATCATGTTCCCGGGCGGATTCTCCGCAGGTGACGAACCGGATGGTTCTGCGAAATTCTTTGCAACTGCATTCCAGAATGCGAAGATCAAAGAAGCTGTTATGAAACTGATCAATGAGCGTGACGGTCTTGCACTTGGTATCTGCAATGGTTTCCAGGCGCTGATCAAACTTGGTCTTGTACCGTATGGCGAAATCTGCGGACAGAAGGCAGATTCTCCGACACTGACATTCAATACCATTGGACGTCATATTTCCAAGATGGTTTATACAAAAGTTGTAAGTAATAAATCTCCATGGCTGCAGAAAGCACAGCTTGGTGGTGTTTACTGTAACCCGGCTTCACATGGTGAGGGTCGTTTTGTTGCAAATGACGAGTGGCTTGAGAAACTGTTTGCAAATGGACAGGTTGCAACTCAGTATGTGACTCCGGACGGACAGCTTAGCGTTGATGAAGAATGGAATGTCAATGGTTCTTATATGAACATTGAAGGTATTACCAGCCCGGATGGACGTATCCTTGGTAAGATGGCACATAGCGAACGCCGCGGGGACGGAGTTGCCATTAATATCTATGGAGAGCAGGATATTAAAATATTCGAGTCTGGTGTGGAATATTTTAAGTAAAATAGGGGAAAACTTTCCAGACGGAAGGTTCCCAGAGGAAGGACAGAAAGCGCTGTCCCTCCTCTGGACTCCACCCTTGCGCTTTCTTTTTAGGAGCGCCGGGATTGTGGTGTGGAGGAGTGTATTAACTTTGCGTATTCGCCTGGTTGGGTAGCGCCCTTTTTTGAGTGTGAAGGTCGCCACTCAAGTTTGACACCAAAACTAACGGGAAGCCAGTAAAATCAAGGCTTCCCGTATTTTGTCTGCATGTGGTATATTCGTCCGATTTAGACATGAGAAAAATTTTTTTAATATTTTAGCAATCTGCGCATCTGCTCTTGGGTACGGTATTTATGGTTTAATTCCAGATTGAAAACATGTCCGATTTCTGTTGGAAGACTTTTAGGTGTTATTAGTGCCAGAAATAGGTAATGGGAAGTTATTTAGAGTAAAATAAAAATTGTAAAAAGTAAAAAAGAAAGGATAAAAAATGAGAAAAAAGATTCTGAAAGTGTTTTTTGTGATATTGACAGGTATCACGGTGACCCTGACAGGATGTGAATTGTCAGGAAGCAACGAATCCGCGCAAACGGAAAGCGAAAGTGGTAAGGATGCTGTAAAGTTTATTCCAAATCTTACTACGGCTGTTACCAGGAAGCCAACGCCCACAGCTGTGGCAGCAAATCCAGGAGACAGTGTGCAGAATCAACAGTCTGGAAATAACGCAGAAGCGGAAATTTACCAAAGCCAGGGAGATCCCGCAGATCAGGAATCTGCACAGGAAGAAACTTATGATATCCAATATATCACTGGTAATATTCTGTATTCCGATGAAAATACGATAACAGTAGAAGTGGGCGAATCAGGAAATTATTATAATATGGTTTTTAATATAGAAAACGCCGTCCTGAATATAGCTAATGGGAGTGCTGTACGATCCGGACTGAATGTTGACCTGGAGTATTATAGTCAGAATAACGTTAATATAGTAATCATGCTTACGAGTGATGGGGAGGAATATTTACCTTCCAGTACATTAGAGGAAGCGCAGAAAATGACCGACGAATATGTACCTGATGTGAGTGAATCGGAAAACGAAGATTTTGAAGATACCTCTCCCAGTGAATATTAGATTTTCTCGCATTTTCTCGGAAAAGGCACTGCATATGCAGCGCCTTTTTCTCAGGTGCGCTCGTCAGGCGCATGTTCAAAAATCGTTAAACACCTGCAAGCTTTGCAAAAGTATCTCTTCCCGCAATTCCATCCGCAGTTAATCTCTTAGAAGTCTGGAATTTTTTCACACCTTGCTTTGTGGCGGCTCCAAAGGCATTATCAATCCCGTTATTCAGGGTAATACCATGAGCATAAAGACCAATCTGCAGAACTCCGACATAAAGGTTATTGGCCCCTTCTGAAAGCACATGAGCAGCACAGGCATTGGATGTGTTTGTTCCCCAGATGCCATCGGTTGTAAGGCCAGTGCCGTATACGGAATTAAGTGCAGTCTGGATTGCTTTAATATATGCTTTCTGACTCGCAGATCCCCAGATACCGTCTACAGTCAATCCGGCTTTGAACTTTGAGTTCAATGCAGTCTGAGCTGTTTTAACTGCGGAGGAACCTGTGGAAGCAGTTCCTTTGCCTACATAATCCTGATGCATATAACCGATTCCGATTCCAGACACTTTCACATGAACCCATACACCAGAGTTGGTTCCATCTAGCTCAAGGCTGGTTCCCTTTGATACCGTACCCATGATGGCTCCGCCTGGCGTCTGACGTACATAAACGCCATCTCCAGTACATACCCCAGTGCTTTTCGTTGTCCAGGTAGAAGGAGTTGTTGTTTCGCCAGAGTTATTAATGGAATTAATAATACTATAATCCGGCCTGGCGAATCTTGTACCGGAGGACGCACTCAATGTACGGTTTCTCTGATATACGCCGATCCCTTCAGCTACCACACCGGAACCGTCATTTGTATTGCCTTCAATGGTAGTATAAGAATTACCACTAACAGCAATAACAAGTCCAGTATGATTAAATACCGACCCATTATGATACATTACGATGTCTCCAGCTTTCGGCGTAGAATAATTGGTAAATTTGGTTGAAATGTTTGGAACACTTATATACGGCCAATGCTTTAATAATTCCGAAGCCTTCGACTTGTTAAAGGCTTTCATAAATACCCAGCTTATAAAGCAGGCACACCATGCCTGACCCTGGTATTCTGGTGCAACATCCCGCCAATACTTTGTATAATTAGCGGTTCCTGCATTTGCGGTCTTGCTGTCAAGATTTGCATTCGATGCTTTCTCACGATAACCGATTTCTGCTTTTGCAATATTTATCGCTGCCTGAATTGCATCGGATGCTGTCACCTTATAATTAGTGATATAGGTCTTTAATGCATTATATACCATTTTCTGTCGGCTCTTATATGCTCCGACCTGATTTCCGGTATCTGTCTGGCAGGCAGTATAAAGATGATCCAGTGTGTAAGGCTTTGTAGTCTTGGCAAGAATCCTTTTCACCGCAGAAAGTCCACCCTGATGGCGAAAATTTGCACACATCATTTTGGCATCCATTGCTGTAACGCCCAGAGAAGCTGCTTCCTTCACATAAGTTTCCATCTGTCCATCCATAAGCTGATCCTGGCAGCGATGACCAACTGTTGAATTGATAATATGTACAATTGCCTTCGCTTTTGCCGAGGTTTTTGAGAGCTGATAGTTTGACCAGTCTGTTTTATTAAGATCCGCCGCGACACCGGCCGTATCATACTTGCTGAAAGTTGCGGCATCAGTAGTTTTAATCTTAAGAAGAAGTGTACGAGCCTCATTGCCATACCACTGTCCGGCACCGATTGTGATCGCATGTTCCGCAGAACTGTTGGTATATGCTTCCGTAAAATCAGCATAGTCCTTTTGTCCATATACTTGTCCGCCAGTTTCCACTGCATAAATAATATTTCGCATTACAAGTTTTTCATGATCTGTCATTGTGTTTTTTCTCCTTTTGAAATTTTGGAATTTGCAAATTCATTTTATAAGGAGAAAAATAGTCTCAAAATGTAAACCGCTAATCAAGATTTTTGACAAAAAAGTGCCGTGAAATCCAATGAGCAGAAGTGCAAAAGCAGGATTCATGTTCGGCAAGTGATGAAGAGCAAATTTGATGGCTGAAAACGAAAAAAGCCCTTGGGCTGTACCGTATGCTACTGCGCAATGACTTTTGAGAATGAAAATGAGACAGTTGTTACTGTTGGAAGACTTTTAGGTGTTGTTAGTGCCAGAAATATATTATGGGGTGTTATATGAGGTAAAATAAAGAAGTAAAGGTTGACAACAAGGATAAACGATATGTCAATGTAACTATTGACTGTATAGATGGGAATGGGATGAGGGGAATACCTCTTAGATGTCCTTACCTCTATACCATAAAAAGAAATAAGTCTGTAAGAGATTTCTCTTGCTTACAAACTTATTATACGAGATGGAGAAAAGCATGTGCGGAATTTGTGGATTTTTCGGAAAGAAAAAGAACAAAAGAGAGATTGTGGAAAAAATGAAGGAAAAGCTGGTACATCGAGGTCCAGATGCGCAGGGCAGTTTTGTAAATGACAGCGTGGCCCTTGGATTTCGCCGCCTGAGTATCATCGACCTGGAAGGCGGCCTGCAGCCTATGAAAAGCAGCAGTCAGAACCTGACAGTGGTGTTTAACGGAGAAATCTATAATTACCAGGAACTGCGGGAGCAGATGGAACGGGAAAAGAAGATTCTTTTTGTCACCCGCTCGGACACGGAGACGCTGGTGAATGGTCTTGAGGCTTATGGTCCGGCGTTTGTGGAGCAGCTTCGTGGAATGTTTGCCTTCGCCGTCTGGAATGAGAAAAAAGAAGAACTGATGCTGGCGAGGGATTTTTTCGGAATCAAGCCGTTGTTTTACACAGTGGTGGATGGAAATTTCGTGTTTGCGTCGGAGATTAAGAGCATCCTGCAGTTCCCGGGCGTCCCGAAAAAGTTGAATGAACGGGCGCTGGAGCAGTATCTTTCTTTTCAGTATTCCGTGCTGGAGGAAACTTTTTTTGAGGGAATCTACCGCCTTCCGCCGGGCTGTATGCTGTTTTACCGCCAGGGAAAGTATGAAATCTGCAGATATTTTCAGCCGAAGCTACAGCCCGAGGCGGGGTGTTCGCTGGCGGATATGGAGAAAAAACTGGAGAGCGTGCTTAAAAAATCCGTCCGCCGCCATATGGTCAGTGATGTGGAAGTGGGAACTTTCTTGTCCGGCGGTGTGGATTCGGGTTTTATTGCCGTGTTGTCCGGGGCAAAAATGGCGTTTACGGTGGGATTTCTGGATGGGAACAGCGGCTACAACGAGGAAAACAGGGCCAGGGAGGTGGCCCGGTATGCGCATCTTTCTTATCACATGCATACTATCGGGAAAAAGGAGTTCTGGGATGTGCTTCCAAAGGTAATGTACGCCCTCGACGAGCCCAGCGGTGATGCTTCTGCCGTCGCCATGTATTTTTTGGCTGCCAAGGCGTCTCGTTATGTGAAGGTGGTGCTCTCCGGGGAGGGTGCGGACGAACTATTTGGCGGTTATAATATCTACCGGGAGCCTCTGGCTCTTCAGAAAGTGGCCTGGATTCCTGAAAAGATCCGGCGTGCGGTTTCCCGGCAGGCGAAAAAACTGCCGGACCGCCGCGGCAAGAGCTTTCTGATCCGGGCCGGCCAACGGGTGGAGGAACGGTTTATCGGGAACGCCCATATTTTCACCGACGAGGAGCGCCGGGAGCTTTTGAAAAATCCGACCGACACGCCGTCCTGTCAGGAGTTTCTGCGAAAGACTTATGAAGAAGCCGCCGGGCTTTCCGACCCGGAGAAAATGCAGAACATCGACCTGAAATACTGGCTGGCCGGGGATATTTTGCAGAAAACCGACCGCATGAGCATGGCCCATTCGCTGGAGGTGCGCGTGCCCTTCCTGGACCGGGATGTGTTCGAGGCTGTCCGGACACTTCCGCCGGAGGCAAAATTTGCCCACGGAAAGACGAAGTATCTGTTTAGGAAGGTGGCCCGGAAATACATCCCGGAAGACACGGCCGCGCGGAAAAAGCTGGGATTTCCGGTGCCTGTCCGTGTCTGGCTGCGGGACGACGACTGGTACGGGAGAGTTAAAAAAATGTTTCAAAGCCCCATATCCCGTCAGTATTTCCACACGGAAAAGCTGACGGCGCTTCTGGAGGAGCATCACGCGGGAAAGAAGGACAACAGCCGGAAAATCTGGACGGTGCTGGCGTTTTTGTTCTGGTATCAGGAATATTTTGATGAGTAAAAATAATAAGAATAACCCAAAAAAGATTGTAAAAATAGATTTTGAAAGTATTTTTGGTAATGATGGCGGGAAGCAGCTGTAAAATATATAGCTTCTGTAGTGAGGATTATATGCAGGATGGAAATTGGGAATATTGTTTAAATACAATATTCCTTTTTTTATAGATATAAGAAACCTTTGATTCTGAACAAAAAAATAAAAAATAAGTTTACATTTTTATGCCCAGATACTCTTTAAAAAATAAAAGGGTATATGATGCAGGGATATAAAGATTTGGTTATACAGGCAAAAAATGATTCAAAATACATGCAAAGCTTACTTTGCATAATGGAACCTTTAGTAAAATCATATGCAAAAAAAATATTCTTTCTAGATTGGGATGACGCAACTCAAGAATTGAATTTGGCAATTATAGAAGCAGTAAAAACAATCGCCACTTGTGAAGACGATTATCAGTGCTTGAAATTCATTACCAATTCAGTGAAATATAAATTTGCTCATCTTTGCAAGAGAAACTTAAAAAAAGAAAAATACGAATGTGCATATATGGATAATGAAGGTGATTTACAAGAAAGCTATAGAGCGGATTATTCATCTGTGGAATTAGCATTTGATCTGAAAAATATAACCTTAAAAATGACTTCAAACCAAAGGGATATTTTAAAATACTTGATTTTAGGGTGGTCAGATAGTGAAATCGCATCTTTCTTACACTTTAGCCGTCAATATGTAAACAGAGAAAAGAAAAAAATATATCAATTTCTGAAATGATTTTTTACATAAATAGTAAGTGCTGAATATTGCTTGAATTTGTGACATAAACATATTTGCAGCAGTCAAAAGAAGAAGCAACATGTTTGAAAGAAAAATTAAGTCAAAAATGCCGCAGCCTTTGAAAATATTGGCTGCGGCATTTAAAATATATGATATGTTTGATGTAAAAAACATCAGGTTCTCAACCAGACATTTGGGTAAGTCAAGATGATGCTTCTGATATAAGATATGCAACATTAAAATCATCATATACTTGAGAATTTAAATGCATATCTTCATATAACTTGATATAGTCGCCGATTGTTTTGCCAAAAACAGAACTATTACAATTATTGCATGTGTTATCCTCTGCATATATATGAGTGTTTCCATCGTTGTCCTCAACAAATAAGAGAGTAACATCTATTTTATCTTCTGTTAACCAGAAAGAGATATATTTTGAAAGAGTCCCATCGATTTCTGTGGCACCATCCGGAATTTGTTCATCTGATTCCAGCTCATTAATATGTTCCCAAAAAATTTGAGGAGAGAACACAAGTAATTTTAAGTTTTTTTGAGAGTCTTCTGAGTACCATATATGTGCTTCTGTGTTGAGATAGTCGGTTATATTAATATCCGTATCTGCCGGTAACTCATAAGTTTCACCGACGTCGGAAGTCAGTGAAAAGGTTTTGGTATGATTAGAATAAAAAGTGACAATCCCCTTGACAAAATAGTAAGTTGTATCTGACTCACTGTCATAATAAGAGCCGGAACCATCTATATCATAAGATACATGTTGCCCCTCAGGCTCCTTAGGGGCGGAAAGGGTGATTAGATCTGAGGGGGCTTTGCCAAAAGCTTGTCCGGATAGCAATATACTACCGAGTACGATACTGCCTGCGATACATAGAATTTTTACATTATTCATGGTTAAATGGCCTCCTTGTTTAGTTGTTGAATATTATATCAATTAAAGTGTGAAAATTGTAATTTTGACTTATCGAAATATGTTTTAGAAATGAGTAGAATTTCGGTTATTTTTGAATATTTGTTTTTAATGAAAATAATGGTTTACATTTCGCCTGTAAGTTACTTTATATAAGACAGATAACCGGTTATCACAAATAAAAAACGGAGGTAATATAATATGGCAACAGCGAGTACAATTATCAAAACAGCGAGCAATGAGATTGGAGTAAAAGAAACCGGCAATAACAACGTAAAGTACAATACGGAGTATTATGGAAAGGCGGTAAATGGTGATGCTTATCCGTGGTGTGCAGTGTTCGTATGGTGGGTGTTTAAACATTCCGGCGCATCTAGCATTTTTTATGGAGGCGGAAAAACAGCATCTGTCTATGAAATTTGGAGATATTATAATTCATTAGGACGTGTTTATTCAAGCCCGAAGGTCGGAGACCTCGCAATTATTACTACGTCTGCGGGGGGAACTTATGGTCATGTTGGTATTGTTAAGTCAGTCAGCGGAAATACGTATGTAACAATTGATGGAAATTCTAAAGATCAGGTAAGAACAACTAATCGTACTGTTGGTTCTCCCAAGGCTTCGTTTTGCAGACCGGCATATGGAAGTGGATCTGGTTCCAGCACAAACCTCTCTATGGGTTCAAGTGGAACTGATGTGAAGGATATGCAGAAAAAGCTTATTGCATTAGGCTATAGTTGTGGTTCCTCAGGTGCAGATGGGTCTTTCGGACAGGGAACATATAATGCCGTTTGCAATTTTCAGAGAGACCATGGCTTGACGGTGGATGGTGTTATTGGGCCTACGACACGATCTAAAATAAATTCCGCATATTCAAATTTAGGAGGAAGTAGTTCCGGCACAAATCTGTCTATGGGCTCAAGCGGAACTGATGTGAAAAATATGCAGAAAAAACTTATTGCTTTAGGGTACAGTTGTGGTTCCTCTGGCGCAGATGGAATTTTTGGACAGGGAACATATAACGCTGTTTGCAAATTTCAGAAAGCAAATGGTTTATCCGTTGACGGAATTATTGGACCTGCTACTCGGGCGAAAATTAATGCTTTATATGCAAAATTGTAAAATGGATATAAGATAAAAATGACAGATGCAGGAAGTAGAGTTTTTAGAATCTACTTCCTGCATTTGTTTATTTGATAAATGTATGGTAAATGGTGTTTTAAAAAAAACGGGAAATACTAAAGAAAGACTATATATGGGCAGCGGTTTATGTAGCGGGGATCGGTCAGTATGGAAACTATCCGGATGATTATCTGCATGATGTAGAGATATGCCAGAGCTTTGCCTGCTAGAACCGTGAAGAAATGGTGGAGAGTGTTTTGGAAAAGATAAGAATGAAGTGCCAGAAGGTATTTCATACTATCCACAATTACATTGATACGGATGAGATGATCTTAAGGAAAAGTACGATTGCTGCTCATGCCGGTGAGAAAGTCCTGATTCCGATTAATATGCGTGATGGAAGTGTATGGCGGTGGGAAAAGGCAATCCAGAATTCTTCATCCAGCCAGAACAGGATTTCCATAAATTCCTCCGGCATGTCTCCGAAGAGCGGTGAGATTGAAAGCAGACTAATGTTAAGAACATCTGCAATTTTTTTAAAATTTCCGGTCTGGGAATCCGGGCATTCGTTTCGTATTGAGTAATTCTTGTGCCGAAGGCTTTGTTCAGACCGATGGCGCGGCCAAGTTGATTACCGGTCATAGCTCTGAATTTTCTGCATATCTTAATCCTTTTTCCAATAGTTATGTTGAAATTTTCTCCTTCTTTTGATACAAATACGTTATGATTTTTCGTGATTATTATTTTTAACAACAGCGTTGCTTCTTGAAGCAAATGCTGGATGGAGCGTCTCCTGGTTCTGGGAAATATCAGGCGCAGACGGTATCTGCTCCTCAACATTTTCAGAGTGAAGATGGATATCCTGCTGTTTCCGGAGTTTTTTCCATTCGTCTCGGGCGGTGGCCTGTTCAGCTTCTAATTTTTCAATCTGTGCGTCCAGTTTCTCCGGCTTTGGCAGAGCCTTTACGCCGAGCTCCTTCAGGGCCTCTTTGCTGGTAATGTGAAGCTCATACTCTTTCTGATGTTGTCCGCGATAGAGGGCAGGATTTTAGGTATTTTTTTCATTTTCTACGATTTCCCTGAAAGCGCGGTAAGCGGAGCATTGTTTTTTGATCAGCTGTTTCGTCTGTATCTGCTGGCCGATTTCATCAATCTTGTCCCGGGCGGAGGCAACGGAACCGTCCATATCTGCGATATGCTTCTGAAAATCCTCGTAGTTTAGTAGGTTATTCTCACAAAGATAATTAAATAAATCCAGGAGATATAGAATTTAATGTGGTAAAGCGATAAAAATATAGTTTTAAACTATAGCTGGTGCTAGATATTATGAATTGGCATATTTGGAAGTGTAGTGGTATAGTATGTTCATGCTCAACGGAGCGGGGAATAAGAGAGAGGGAGAATGAGATGTCTGGGATTGTGATTGAGAAGGTCCGGAAGTCTTTTGACACGAAAGATGGCGTGGTCGAGGCTTTGAAGGATGTGAACCTGAATATCGATTCCGGTGATATATATGGGATTATCGGTATGTCAGGGGCAGGTAAGAGTACATTGGTACGATGTATGAATTTTCTGGAGGTTCCCACAGAGGGCCGGGTTCTGATAGATGGGAAGGCTCTTGGAGATTTGACAGAGAAGGAATTGAGGAAGCAGAGGGAAGAAATCGGTATGATCTTCCAGCATTTCAATCTGCTGATGCAGAAGTCAGTGATTGATAATGTCTGTTTTCCACTTTATATAAAAGGAAAGAAGAAGGCAGAGGCCAGAAAGAGGGCAGCAGAGCTTTTGGAGATCGTTGGTCTGGGGGACAGGCAGAATGCTTATCCTGCACAGCTCTCCGGTGGTCAGAAGCAGAGGGTTGCCATTGCAAGAGCACTTGCATCGGATCCGAAGATTTTACTTTGTGACGAGGCTACCAGTGCACTGGATCCGCAGACTACTTCTTCCATTCTGGAATTGCTGAAAAAGATTAATAAGCAGTTTGGAATCACCATAGTGATCATTACTCATCAGATGTCGGTTGTGCGTGAAATCTGTACACATGTGGCGATCATGTATGAGGGTGAAGTGGTTGAGAAAGGACTGGTTGCAGATATTTTTGCAAATCCTCAGTCGGAGGTTGCCAAAGAACTGATCCGAAAGGATACAGGCTCTGATATCGACGTAGACAGCAGACTGGATGCAGGCAGGGAAAAAGGACAGGCAGAGATCAAAAGCGGTGAGAAAATACGAATTGTATTTTCAGAGAATTCAGCTTTTGAGCCTGTGATCGCAAATCTGATCCTTACCTTCGGAGAACCGGTAAATATCCTGAAGGCAGATACCAAGAATGTAGGTGGTGTAGCCAAGGGAGAGATGATACTGGAGTTTATGGAAGGCAGTACCAGGACAGAAATGATGAAGCAGTATCTGAAAGAAAAAGGTTTAGCAATCGGGGAGGTGACAGAATATGTGGGATCATGAGACAATAATGATGATTGTCCAGGGTGTGGGAGAAACACTTTACATGACAGTTCTTTCCACAGTTCTGGGATACCTGTTCGGACTTCCTATGGGAGTGCTGCTGGCAGTGTCTGATAAAGAGGGACTGAAACCAAATGCAGTGTTGTATAAGATACTGGATGCAATTGCAAATATTGTGAGAAGTATTCCGTTTCTGATATTACTGATTCTGCTGATTCCTTTTACCAGAGCAGTGGTGGGAAAGAGCTATGGATCAACAGCAACGGTAGTGCCACTGGTAGTGGCTGCCATTCCTTTTATCGCACGAATGGTGGAATCTTCTATTAAAGAGGTGGATGCAGGTGTGATCGAGGCAGCCAGAGCTATGGGTGCCAGCAATATAAGGATCATCGTGAAGGTTCTTCTGGTAGAAGCCAGAACTTCACTGATCACAGGAGCAACGATTGCGATTGGAACGATCCTTGGTTATTCCGCAATGTCCGGTGCAGTTGGCGGCGGCGGACTTGGTGATATCGCCATCCGTTATGGATATTACAGATATCAGTCAGATATTATGATCGTTACAGTTATCCTGCTGGTGGTGCTGGTACAGATTTTCCAGTCAGTGGGAATGATGATCGCAAATAAGATTGACAGAAGAAAATAGCTATAAGAAATCCATAATTAATAAGGAAATGAAATATTTTCGAATGGATGAAAATAACATAAACCCAATCGTTTTAAGAAATTGTTGATTATAAAATGGTTATGAAAAAAGTTAAAATATAAAATTCAGGAGGACAATTATTATGAAAAAATTAGTGGCAGCAGTTTTAACAGGAGTATTAGTAGCAGGAACATTAAGCACAGGTGTTTATGCAAAGGATGATGACAAAACCATCACAGTTGCAGCGTCTGCAACACCCCATGCAGAAATCCTTGAGGAGGCAAAACCGCTTCTTGAGAAAGAAGGATATGAACTTGAAGTTACTGTATTTGATGACTATGTAAGACCAAACGAGGTAGTTGAGAGCGGTGAGTTTGATGCAAACTACTTCCAGCATATCCCATATCTGGATCAGTTTAATGAAGAGAAGGGTACACACCTTGTAAATGCAGGTGGCATTCACTATGAGCCATTCGGAATCTATCCTGGAACAAAAGACAGCCTGGATGATTTGGAAGACGGAGATTCTATCGCAGTACCAAATGATACCACAAACGAAGCAAGAGCACTTCTTCTTCTCCAGGATAACGGAATCATCACTCTGAAAGATGGTGCAGGATTAAATGCAACTGTTAAGGATATTGCAGAGAATCCTCACAATGTAGAGATCGTAGAGCTGGAAGCAGCACAGGTAGCACGTGTTACAGGCGAGACAGCTTATGTGGTATTAAACGGAAACTATGCTCTGGAAGCAGGATTCTCAGTAGGAAAAGATGCACTTGCATATGAGAAATCCGACTCTGAAGCAGCGAAAACCTATGTAAATGTGATCGCAGTCAAAGAAGGCAACGAAAACAGCGATAAGATCAAAGCCCTGGTTGACGTACTGAAATCTGATGAGATCAAAGACTTCATCAATGAAAAATATGACGGTGCTGTAATTCCTTTTGATGACAGCGCAGACACTGAAGACGCTGCTGCAGAAGAAACAGACAGCAAGGATACAGATAGCAAGGATGAAGCAAAAGAGGATGCTGCAGAAGAGAATGCAGAAACAACTGAAGCAGCAGAAGATGCTGAATAATAACAGATAATAATGATAAATAACAGGAGATTCCTTTTTCAGGTAAAACTGGAGAAGGAATCTTTTTCTGAATAAACTGCGAAGCGGTTATTCGGTTATGAGCAGGTAATTATAGATGCAGCAGTGAAGAGTCTGGAGTGTAAGGAACTGGTTGCCGCTTTGGGTGGCAGACTGACCATATCAGAGTATCTGAAATTTGATAAAGCATTCCTTGAGCCGGAGGGAATGATGATTTACGGACAGTCGGGTGCCGATTTATTTTGGCGGCAATATAGATTCAGGAAAAGTGACTTATGAGGGAAAAGAATATCCAAGGCGTATTCAGCTTAGAAAATTTGATGAAAAGGCAGCTCGCAGCGCTGGTGCATTGTGTGTGAAGGACTGCTTTGATGAGAGTTACAGATATGACTGGTACGATGACGAAACGGATAACTGGTGGAATTATCAATGCCAGTATAATACTGAAGAAATATGCATTGCCACAATAGGAAGCGCAGTAGATACGGAAAAATAAAGAAAGAACTGTTAGTTATCCTGAGCCTTAAAGATGACAAGGGAGAACAGAGATATTGTCAGGTTGCACCACGTTGTCTGTATCTGGATGATTATAAAAATCTTATAGATGGAATTGATGGAAATAAGAGACTTGCATTTGTCTTGTGCTTTTTGAGTTTTTTTGTGTCAGAAATGCTTTAAAATGTACGAATAATTAAAAAAATAAAAAAAATTAAAAAAGTTTCAAAAAAGGTGTTGACATCCGACAAAATCCATTATATAATAGCAAAGCAAGTTACGGAGCGGACAACAAATAAGCCGCCTGAAACAAGCACAATATGGAATCTTAGCTCAGCTGGGAGAGCATCTGCCTTACAAGCAGAGGGTCATAGGTTCGAGCCCTATAGGTTCC
>NZ_JADPGO010000017.1:0-84948 GCF_015668165.1 Blautia sp. 1001283B150304_161114_C9
ATATTCTGAAAGAAGGAAAAAGAATATATAAAAAATGTGCATAATAGCACAGAAAAGATCCGTAACCGGATAAAAAAGAACCGCGGGACACGCGGGGATAGCCTGTTTTAGCTTTGCCCTGAAGGGCAATCGAGCAGGAAGCCCCCACTTCAAAATCTGTAAGATTTAAGTGGCGGGAGTATGTCACGAAAAAAGAGGTGAAAAACTATGAAATACAGAATAATTACATTAATTGGTCTTGCCGGAAGTACTCTGGCAGTGTGTTTTGGAGGCTGGGATAAATTCCTGCAGACATTGCTTTTGTTTATGGCAATCGACTGGTTTACAGGAGGAATCCTTCTTCCGGCAGTATTTGGAAAAAGTCCGAAATCTGAAAATGGTGCACTGGAAAGCAGAGCTGGATGGAAAGGTTTGTGCAGAAAAGGCATGACATTGTTGTATGTTCTCATTGCTGCCCGTCTGGATGCATTGATGGGGACAGAATATCTGAGAGATGCGGTATGCATTGGATTTATTGCAAATGAAGGTCTTTCTATCATAGAGAATGCGGGACTGATGGGTCTGCCTCTTCCGGAAAGCATTTGCCAGGCAATTGATGTACTGAAACGACATTCACAAAATACGATAGAAAAACAGACTTAGAAAAGATATATGATTTCAGCAGAAAGGAGCAGATTATGAATATAAATCAGCAGTATATATCAGAAAGAAACAGTTATTCGGGACAAATACCAAGATATATTGTAATCCACAATACGGACAATTACAGCACAGGTGCAGATGCCAGGGCTCATGCAATGGCACAGTATCATGGGAATTTTGATGGATATTCAGCTCATGTGTATGTGGATGATAAATCAGCATATCAGGCAATGCCATATAGCAGAGGCGCATGGCATGTAGGGGTGAATTATGGAGGAAGATTATTTGGAACAGTGAATAACCGTAATTCTGTAGGAATTGAAATGTGTGTGCAGGCCGGTTTTGATTATGATAAGGCATTTGCAAATACAGCAGAGGTGTGCAGACAGCTTATGTCGGAATTGAATATTCCGGCAGACAGAGTAGTACAGCACTATGATGTATGCGCCAAAAACTGTCCTTCCGCTATCCGTGCAAAAAATGACTGGAACCGTTTTAAAAAGCTGATTCAGGGAAAGGAAAAAGAGAATTCACCTTCAGGTGGGAAGAAAATAACACTGACAGAAGAACTGAGAGTCATCCTTCCTGAATTATCCAGGGGATGTACGGGTACAGCTGTAAAGATGCTGCAGGTATTTTTACAGGTGCAGACAGATGGTATTTTCGGAACAGAAACAGAAAATGCGCTTCGTACATTTCAGAAAAATACGAATCAGTTAGCTGATGGAATTTGTGGCAAAAACAGTTGGACGGCAATTGCTGTACATATGAGAGAGAATACATATGTAGCATAAAAGAACTATAGCAATTTCATAAAATAATGCAATCAAGACAGTTCAGCAGAGTGTGAAGGACAAGGAAGATATCTGCAGGCGTGCTGACGCACGGCAAAGATATCTGACGCAGGACTTCACGCTATGATGGACTGGATTGTTTGCAGTAATTTATGGAATTGCTATAATATCATGCTTTGAAAAAATTAATTTGTTATCAGGGATATCATTTATAAAGTTGCAAAGTGGTGTTGCGCATTGATTGCTACAAAAAATAAATTACTTTTCACTAAGATGTAGAAAAGCCCATTTTTCTGTGATAAGATGATAAGGATTCGATAAACAATGACTGTTTTACGAACAGACAGAAAGCATGCATCAAACTGCATGACAGAAGAGAACGGAGTTGAAAAGGTGAAAAAAAGAAAAAATTTTTTCAGAAGTCTGCGTTTTCGTATTCTGGTCATCCTGATCATTCTGGGAATCGTGCCGGGGGTTATTGTAACATATACGATGCTTCATAACTATCAGAACCGGGCGGTTGCAATGCTTACAGAGACAGTGGGTGATCAGTGCGATATTTTATGTAATCTGATCATCAGGGAGAATTATCTCAATGATACAGATTCAGAGATTGTAAACAGCAAGCTGGAACTGTTTTCCAATGTGTATAACGGACGCATCCTGCTGGCTGACAGAGATTTTAAGATAGTGAGTGATACCTTCCACACAGAGGAGGGAAAGACGCTTCTCAGTTCACTGGCTGTAGCCTGTCTGAAAGGAGAAGAGACAAGCAATTATGACGCCAGAAGTAAAGTATTGGAGCTTGCAGTTCCTGTACAGAGTCCGGATGTGCAGCAGCTTCAGGGCGTGATGCTGGTAAGTGTTTCGGCTGTTGATATTGCGGAAACACTGGCAGAGATGGAACAGAGAGGCGTGATGCTGATTGGAAGTATTGTTGTTCTTTCGGTATTTCTGGCATGGCTGCTCTCTACAATACTTGTAAAACCACTTGCAAGAGTGACGAAGGCCATTGAAGACCTGACAGATGGCATGCTGGATGAAGAAATCAGTGTTCCTGACTATACGGAGACAGAGCTGATCACAGATGCATTCAACAAGATGGTCAACCGCATGAAAATTCTTGATGAATCCAGGCAGGAGTTTGTATCCAATGTGTCCCATGAACTGAAGACACCCCTGACTTCCATGAAGGTTCTGGCAGATTCTCTGGTTGGACAGCAGGGAGTCCCGGAGGAACTGTATCAGGAGTTTATGAGTGATATTACTGCTGAGATCGACAGAGAGAATAAGATCATTACAGATCTGCTCTCGCTGGTAAAGATGGATAAGAAAGCAGCAGATGTAAACATCACCCATATGGATATCAATCAGCTTCTGGAGGATATCCTCAAGCGCTTGCGTCCCATTGCAGACAGGCGCAATATCGATCTGATCCTGGATTGCTTCCGACCTGTGGATGCAGATGTAGATGAGGTGAAGTTTACTCTTGCTGTCAGCAATCTGGTGGAGAATGGCATTAAATATAATGTGGATGATGGATGGGTGCGCGTGTCACTGGATGCAGACCATAAATATTTCTATATAACAGTGGCAGATTCCGGTATGGGAATCCCTGAGGACAGTATAGAAAGAATCTTTGAGCGTTTCTATCGTGTGGACAAGTCCCATTCCAAGGAAATCGGGGGAACCGGTCTGGGACTGGCGATCACCAAGAGTTCTGTTGCAATGCACCATGGAACGATCAAAGTATTCAGTAAAGAAGGAGAGGGAACTACATTCTCTGTGCGTATTCCTCTGTCTTATATACCGTCATAGGAGGTGCCATTGTGAAAAAGAAACTTTCAATCATTATAACAGCGTTAATACTAAGCATCCTTGCGGCCGGGTGTTCTGTGGAGATACATGAAGATCCGGGTAAACAGGATGCCAAATATTATCTGTACGATATCAGCTCTGATGAAACTCAGCTTCAGAAGAAAAGCTACTCTCCGGAGGAGACAACTGCAGACTATATGCTTAAGGATATGATGCAGCGGATGAACAGCCAGCAGACAGATTCGCAGAACCGGGTCAGTCTGCTTCCTGAAGGAGTACAGATGAATTACAGTGTAGAAGAGGACGTGCTGGTGGTCAACTTTAACAGTCAGTACAGCAGCATGAGCCGCGCCAGGGAATTACTTGTGCGGGCAGGTGTTGTGAAGACTTTCCTTCAGGTTCCGGGGATTAATTCTGTGCGTTTTACAATAGAAAATGAAGATCTGACAGATTCCAGGGGACAGGCTGTGGGAAATATGACTGCAGATACCTTTGCCGAGTTCACAGGAACTGAACCGGATGCCTATTGCAGCAATACCTTTACGCTTTATTTTACTGATAAGAGTGGTCAGAAGCTGGTAAAAGAACAGCGTACTGTGCGGTATAAACGCAGTATCCCCAAAGAGAGGATCGTTCTGGAACAGTTAATGAAGGGACCGCTGGAAAAAGGGCATTACCCCACAATTCCGGAGAATACGGAGGTTCTGAATGTGACCATAGCAGACAGGATCTGCTATGTGGCATTTGACGGAGTATTTTCTTCCTATGCGCTGGATGTATCGGAGAAAATACCGGTATATTCTGTGGTAAATTCGCTGCTGGATGCGCTGGATGCAGACAAAGTGCAGATTACGGTCGGCGGGAAGGACAGGCTGGATACCTTTGGTAAGAAGATGGAGCTGTATCATTTTTATGAAAGAAATGATAAGCTGGTAGTCAAGGAAAAAGAGTGACATTCATAAACGAAGAGGAGGCACAAAAGTGAGGAGACGCCCTGTGTGTATCCTGTGCATGCTTCTGGTTGTTTTTCTGTGTGTGACAGACTGGCTGGGATTTTCCCTGATAAGGGGGAATCCACTGCCACAGTCTGTTCAGACATGGATCAGTAAGCATCCGGAATCCACCATCTGCGGGGAGGTGGTCAGGTGCCGGGAGAATGAAGATTTTCAATCTGTATATCTTAGAAATACTTATCTTATTTACAATTCTGAAAAAGTTTCCATTGATAATATAAAGGTTTATTTAAAACAAAAAAAGAATCATAGCGGTAACAGTGATGTTGATAAACTTCTGGCAGGAAGTCTTGTTCTGGTGTCCGGAAAACTGGAAGAGGTGCAAAGTCCCACGAATCCGGGAGAGTTTGACAGCAAAGCATACTATGGCTGCCAGAGGATCTACTATGTGATGAAGAAAGGAAAGATAAAGAAACAGTCGCAGAGTCATTCTGCATATGGGCAGTTCTTGATCGATGTGCAGCAGAAATTTGCAGGTATTCTGGAGAAGACCTGTGGAATGGAAGCTGGAGCATTTGAAGCAATCGTGCTGGGAGATAAAACAAATCTGGATCCGGAGTTGAAAATGCGTTATCAGATGGCAGGAATTATACATATCCTGGCGATTTCGGGGCTCCATATCAGTCTTCTTGGAATGGGACTGTATAATCTGCTGAAAAAAATCGGTCTGGGTATCTGGCCGGCAGGCCTGCTGGCGCTGGTGATCATGCTTCAGTATGGGATGATGACCGGAGGGACTGTTTCAACTATGCGGGCAGTATGTATGTTTTTACTTTCTGTAGGTGCAAAGATCGCAGGACGGATTTATGATATGCCTACAGGAATGGCGGCTGCGGCGATCCTGATCCTTATGGAAAATCCGGCGTATCTGCTTGATGGAGGTTTTCTGCTGTCTTTTGGATCGGTGATTGGGATTGGCTGTGTCTGGCCGTTAGTACAGGAGGGGATGGATGTATTAAACCGGAAAAAACGAAGTGAGGTTAATGAGAAGGGAAAAATCAGAAATAAACTTCTGATGTCATTTCTGGCATCCGGAGTTGTGCAGCTTACCACACTTCCCATAGTGCTGTGGTTTTACGGAGAAGTGTCGGTGATGGGGATTTTTCTGAATCTGCTGGTGCTTCCTACTGTGGGGATTGTACTGGGAAGCGGAACTGCCGGTGCATTACTTGGATTAGTCACTGTCAGAGGAGCGTTTCTGGCTGTTGTTCCGGGCAGGATTATTCTGAGAGGATATGAGTTCCTGACAGTGCTGCTGGGGCGACTCTCGTTTTGTACATGGATTGGCGGAAAGCCGGAAGTGTGGCAGATCGTTGGATATTATCTGCTTCTGGCAGCAGCGGTGTGGATGTACAGAGCGGGTGTGATGAAAAGTGAAAATGGTAAGATCTTTGCGTGGAAAATCCGGGCTGTATATGCAGGTATGGTATGCTTTGCAATTCTGCTGATCAGTTACAGACCGCATGAAAATTTCCGCATCGCCTGTCTGGATGTGGGACAGGGAGACGGAATTGTGGTGGAAATAGAAAACAGATGGAATATCCTGATCGACGGGGGCAGTACGAATAAGAATGAACTGGGAAAATATCAGCTGCTCCCATACTTGAAGAGCAGAGGGATTTCCAGACTGGACGGAATTTATGTTTCTCACACAGATGAAGATCATATCAGCGGGGTGCGGGAACTTCTGGAGTTTGTTGAGAAAGATCTGACTTCTCTGCGCATAGAGAATCTGATCCTGCCCAAATGGAGCGATATTCAGGAGAATAAAAATTATCGGGAGCTGACAGAGCTGGCAGAGTCAGCGGGAGTCCGGGTGCTTACTATGAAAGCAGGAGATGAGATCAGATATGGAACTGTCAGACTGAAGGTTCTGTGGCCGGAGTCCACAGCATCAGGGAAGGAAGTAAATGAAGATGCGATGGTTCTGGAAATGATAAGCAAAGATTTCAAAGGGCTTTTTACCGGAGATATCGGGATGGTGACAGAAGAAAAACTGATACAGAATGGGTGTCTTGAAGATGTGGACTTCCTGAAAACTGCTCATCACGGTTCCAGATATTCTACAGGAGCAGAGTTTCTGGAAATCGTCAGACCGGAACTGGCTGTTGTTTCCTGTTCTGCAACAAACACATACGGGCATCCGTCGCCGGATACGCTGGAACGGCTGAAGAAGAGTGGAAGCAGAGTGCTGATCACCAGAGACTGTGGGGCGGTTACAATAGTCAATGGAAAATCTGTTTCTGCCTTTAACCGAATCAAGTAAGACCCCTGTGGAGATGTGAAAAGCAATAAGCAGTAGGATTTTCAAAGTGGTTACGTTCACAGTAACTCAAAGCAAACAATGTTGTCATAATTATATACAGGTGTCTTGACACCTGTATATCCGGGGAGTATAATTGCACAGACAAACGAAAATCAGGCATGATGTGAGGAAAGAAAGATGAAAGAACATTATGATGTCATTATTGTGGGAACAGGGGCAGCCGGACTGTACTGTGCACTGAACCTTCCGGAGAAAATGAAAATCCTGCTTATCACCAAGCAGGAGGCAGACCAGTCAGATTCATTCCTGGCACAGGGCGGAATCTGTATGCTGCGCGGCGAAGATGACTATGAAAATTATTTTGAAGATACCATGCGGGCAGGACATTATGAGAATAATAAACGGGCAGTAGATCTGATGATCCGCAGCTCCAATGATATTATCAGAGATCTTCTGCGTTATCATGTGGATTTTGCAAGGGATGGCCTGGGAAATCTGGCATTTACCAGAGAGGGAGCACATTCCCAGCCAAGGATTCTTTTTCATGAGGATATTACAGGAAAAGAAATCACACAGACTCTTTTAACTGCTGCAAAAATAAAAGAAAATATTGAAATCTGTGAATATATGACTATGGTAGACCTGATCTCCAAAGACAATACAGTCTGCGGAATCATTGCAATGGACCGGAATGACCAGGCATTTCCTGTTTATTCTCAGTATGTGGTTCTTGCCTGCGGCGGAATCGGCGGGCTTTTTAAAAACTCTACCAACTTTTCGCATATTGCGGGAGATGGTGTGGGAATTGCCATGAAGCACCATGTGGAAATGGAAAATCTGGACTATATCCAGATTCATCCGACAACTCTCTATTCAAAGAAACCCGGACGGCGTTTCCTGGTTTCAGAATCAGTCAGAGGAGAAGGTGCTCTTCTGTATGATAAGAACGGACAGCGTTTTACAAACGAATTACAGCCGAGAGATCTGCTGAGCCAGAAGATTTTTGCCCAGATGGAAAAGGATGGAACAGAGTTTGTATGGGAAGATATGCGCCCTCTGGGAGAAAAAACAATTCTGGAACATTTTCCTCATATTTATGAACAATGCGTGGAAGAAGGTTTTGATCCGAGAAAAGAGCCAATCCCGGTTGTTCCGGCACAGCATTATTTTATGGGTGGAATCAAGGTAAATCTGGGAAGCAAAACTTCCATGAAGGGACTTTATGCCTGTGGAGAGACAAGCTGTAATGGTGTCCATGGAAGAAACCGTCTGGCAAGTAATTCTCTTCTGGAATCTCTGGTCTTTGCAAGAAAGGCTGCAGATGATATGATATTTGGACAGATACCGGAATATGTGCGGGCAGATGAAATTGATATGAATATGTATGAAAGCAAAGAAGAACTGCTTAATGCCTGCCACGAAACCGTATTAAAAGAAATTGAAAGGATGAAAAAAAGTCATGAATAGTATCACAATGAAAATGCAGGCAGACAAGCTGATCCGTATGGCACTTCAGGAGGACATTACCAGTGAGGATGTTTCCACGAATGCAGTGATGCGAAGCGCAGTAAAAGGAACCGTAGATCTGATCGCAAAGGAAGACGGAATCATTGCCGGACTGGATGTATATGCGAGAGTATTCCAGATCCTGGATGAGAAAACAGAGATCAGTTTCAACTTTAAAGACGGTGATGCAGTAAAGAAGGGCGATCTTCTTGGAACAGTAACAGGAGATATCCGGGTGCTTCTTTCCGGAGAGAGAGTTGCCCTGAATTATCTCCAGAGAATGAGTGGTATCGCTACTTATACAAAACAGGTTTCAAAGCTTCTGGAAGGAAGTAAGGTAACACTTCTGGACACCAGAAAGACAACTCCGAACTGTCGTGTTTTTGAAAAATATGCTGTACGCATAGGCGGCGGATGCAACCACAGATATAATCTTTCTGACGGAGTACTGCTTAAGGATAATCATATCGGAGCAGCCGGAAGCGTAGCGAAAGCAGTGGCCATGGCAAAAGAATATGCACCATTTGTCCGTAAGATCGAGATTGAAGTAGAGACTATGGAACAGGTAAAAGAAGCAGTAGAGGCAGGAGCAGATATCATTATGCTTGACAATATGACACCGGAAATGATGAAAGAAGCAGTAGAGCTTATCGCAGGCCGGGCACAGACAGAATGCTCCGGAAATATCACAAAGGAAAATATCGCCAAAATCCTGGAAACAGGTGTGGATTTTGTTTCCAGCGGTGCACTGACACATTCTGCTCCAATCCTTGACATTTCCATGAAGAATCTTCATGCAATATAATAACATGGCAGCGAAGCTGTTTTGCAGCGGATAATTTGCTATAGGATTATATCGTGGAGAAAGGATGGGAAAGTATGAATACTGCTCAGAGAAGAACTGAAATTTTAAAGCTCCTTCAGCAGGAAGAAAAACCTGTGGCTGCCAGGGCGATGGCATCACAGTTCGGAGTAAGCAGACAGGTGATCGTGCAGGATATGGCTGTGATACGTGCATCTACACCGGGAATCCTGTCAACGACCAGAGGATATGTGTTGCAGCAGGATAAAGATATTGCATGCACCAGAGAATTTAAAGTACGCCATGGGCAGGAACAGGCAGCGGAGGAACTGAATCTGATCGTGGACTGTGGCGGGCGAGTGAAAAATATCAGCATCAGCCACAGGGTTTATGGCCGTGTCACTGCAGAGATGGATATTCGTTCCAGACAGGATGTGAATGAATTTGTCCAGGCGATCAATAGCAGCCATTCCAGCGTATTAAGCAGTGCTACTTCCGGGTATCATTATCATCTGATAGAAGCATCCAGCCAGGAAAGGCTGGATCTGATCGGAGAACAGTTAAAGAAAGCAGGTTTCCTTGCACCACTTCAGCCATGGGAAAAGGAAAAACATCATAATATATAAGTAAGAAGGGATTCAGAAGATGACAATAGCAGAAATTCAGCAGGAAATCCTGCGAATGAAAAAAGAACAGGATATCTGTATTCTTGCACACGCATATCAGGGTCAGGAGATTCTGGAAGTAGCAGACTATACAGGAGATTCCTATGGCCTGAGTGTACAGGCGTCCAAAAGAGACTGCAGCGGTGTGATTATGTGCGGCGTGCGTTTTATGGCAGAAACCTGCAAGATTTTAAGCCCGAAGAAGAGAGTATGGCTTGCTAATCCTGTAGCCGGATGTCCCATGGCAGAGCAGTTGGATCTGGAAGGTCTGCGTGAATTAAAAGCACAGTATCCGGATTATGCAGTTGTCGCCTATATTAATACAACTTCAGAACTGAAAACAGAATGTGACGTATGCGTTACATCCTCATCAGCAGTTGAAATCTGTAAAAAGCTGGAGCAGGATAAGATTTTATTTATTCCGGATCCGAACCTGGGACATTATGTGGCGGAAAAGCTTCCGGAGAAAACTTTTGCATTTTATAAAGGCGGATGTCCGAGACATATCGTGGTCAGTGCAAAAGATGTAGAAAAAGCCCGCGCAGCGCATTCGGATGCACTTTTCCTGGTACACCCGGAATGCCGTCAGGAAGTAGTAGAGCAGGCTGATTATGTAGGCTCCACTACAGGAATCATGGAATTTGCAAAGAAATCCGAACATAAAGAATTTATCATCGGAACAGAAAACAGCATTGTAGAGCATCTCCAGTTTGAATGTCCTGATAAGAAATTTTACCCGGTTGCAGTACAGCTTACATGCATGAATATGAAGGTTACCACCTTAATGGACATCTACAACTGCCTGAAAGGACAGGGCGGGGAAGAAATCTTCCTTCCGGAGAATATCATGGAAGGCGCCGGAAGATGCATTCACAGAATGGTGGAGCTGGGCGGCTGAATAATAATTTGAAATTTTCTGCTGGCTATTATGTCATGGAATTGATACAATAAAAGTAACGTTACTGAGAACAGTAACAAAGTAACTGCTCTGCAGTCTGATATCTTGGTATCTGTGAATAGAACAACAGATTGCTGAACAGTTACAGACAAAACAGCCTCAGGAGTAGAAAATTGAAAAACATACAGGCAGACATTAAATCAGGAAATTTTAAACAGGTGTATCTTCTCTATGGAGAGGAAGCATATCTGAAACAACAGTATAAACAGAATCTGGTAAAGGCACTGAATCCGGATGGGGATACTATGAACTTCAATCACTATGAAGGCAAGGGGATTGATGTAAAACAGTTGATTGATCTCTGTGAAACCATGCCATTTTTCGCAGAGCGCAGAGTTGTTTTGCTGGAAGATACAGGTTTTTTCAAAAATAAGTGTGAAGAACTGGCAGATTATATGAAAGAGCTGCCGGACTATCTGTATCTGGTTTTTGCAGAAACGGAAGTAGACAAGAGAAACCGCATGTACAAAGCAGTAAAAGCCTGCGGAAGTATTGCGGAATTTATCAGACAGGATGAAAAAACTCTGATGCGCTGGGCAGCAGGGATCCTGGGGAAAGCCGGAAAAAAGATCACCCAGAGAGACATGGAACTTCTGCTGACCAAAACAGGAACTGATATGGGGAATCTCAGGATGGAGATGGAGAAGCTTATCAGTTATACAGAAGGCAGGGATGTGGTGACGGCAGAGGATATTGAAGAAATCTGCACTACCCAGACAACCAATAGAATTTTTGATATGGTGCGTGCGGTAACGGAGAAAAACCAGAAGCGTGCACTGGAACTTTATTATGATCTGCTGACATTGAAAGAACCGCCGATGAGAATCCTGTTTCTTCTTGCGAAGCAGTATCGCCAGCTGCTGTTGGCAAAACAGTTTGCAGCAGCAGGACTTGCACAGACAGAAATAGCTTCGAAACTGGGAGTTCCCGGATTTGTTGTGAGAAACATTACAACATGTGCCAGAGCTTACACCATATCTGAACTGGAACAGGCAGTAAAAGATTTTGTGGATGCGGAAGAATCAGTAAAAACAGGACGACTGGAAGATAAGCTGAGCGTAGAATTACTGATCATTAAGTACAGCAGTAAAGTAAAATAAGAAAAACGGTAACTGCCGGATATTCTGGCAGTTACAAAAGATAATAACAAAAAAGACAGCCACATGACGGTGATGGCTGTCCTTTTTAATCATAAGCTTATAATTAAAAATTCAATCTATAATTAGTCAATGCTGTTAACAGCTTTAGCTAAACGGGCAACTTTTCTTGCACAGTTGTTTTTATGATAAACACCTTTGGATGTAGCTTTGCTGATTGTGGAAACAGCATCCTTGAATGCTACTTCTGCAGCTGCCTTATCTTTATTTGCTACTGCTGCTTCAACTTTCTTCACAGAAGTTTTAACTGCAGATTTGATTGCTTTGTTTCTTGCTGCTTTTGTTCTGTTTACTAAAATTCTTTTCTTAGCAGATTTAATGTTAGCCAATTCGTACACCTCCAATTTAATTCGATAAAATATTATTATACTCCTGTCATAGAAACAGACACGGGCGCTCCTATGAACATGCTTATATATATTATCTCAAATACTCTTCCTTGTCAATACATATTTCCATAAAAAAAGCTAAAAATAGATATAAAAAGTTGTTATAAGAACGGAGTAAACAGTAACAAATATTGAATGAAGTACGGAGGGAAAAGAGATGCTGGATAATTACGGAATAAGAACGGACCTGGCACTGGAGACAACTGAGCGGTTTACAGAGGAAAACGTAGAAATCCGGGGAGTGGAGATCCACGAAGATTATAATGAAGAGAAAGATATCCGTACCACTGTGGTAAAGATCACCACAGAAAACGGTGCCCGGACAATGGGACGGCCTCAGGGAAGCTATATTACAATAGAAGCACCGGGGCTTTCTGTACATGATGAGGATTATCACAGAGAAATTTCCCTGGAAATCGCCCGTCATTTACAGAATGTGATCAATCTGGAACGTGAGCAGTCCATTCTGGTAGTAGGTCTGGGAAATTCAGCGATCACAGCCGATTCCCTGGGGCCTCATGTGGTAGAGAACCTTCATATAACGAGACATATGATAAGAGAGTATGGCCTGCAGAGTCTTGGAAAAGAAAAAATGCACCGTATCAGCGGAATTATCCCGGGAGTAATGGCACAGACAGGCATGGAGACGTCTGAGATCATACAGGGAATCGTGGCAGAGACAAAACCGGATGTAGTGGTCGCCATTGATGCACTGGCAGCAAGAAGCACCAGACGCCTGAACCGTACGATCCAGATCACAGACACAGGAATCAACCCGGGTTCCGGTGTAGGCAATCACAGAGTGGGGCTTACAGAAGAAAATCTGCAGGTAAAAGTGATCGGGATCGGAGTACCCACCGTAGTAGATGCGGCAACTATCGTCCATGATTCCATGGCACACCTTCTGGAAGCGCTGGAAGAGGCAGAACAGAAAGAATTTCTGGAAGAAATGATATCTCCTCATCTTCACACCATGTTTGTAACTCCCAAAGATGTGGATGAGACAGTAAAATACCTGAGTTTCACAATCTCAGAAGGACTGAACATGGCGTTTGAGGAAATAGGCGGCTGACCGGAAAATTGTTCCGCCAGTGTGAACCGGGTATAAATGGGAAAACATGGACATAGGATAAGTCAAGAGGTGATCCATGTGACAAACTTTCAGAAAGCGTTCTGCATTCTGCTTAGCATGTGCTTTTTTGCCACTCTGGCAGTATTGCCGGGGACATTTTTTACAGGAGAAAATGTGTACAGGCATCTGCCCCTGTACCGCTTTCTGGAAAAAAGAGCTCATATGAGTTCCTGTGAAGATATTGAAACCTATAAAAAAATAGCAGGAGAAAACGGAAAATATCTGGGAGAGCGTGCACAGTCCGAACAATTGCTGGCAGAAAAAAGCGAATCCGAAGAATTACAGACACCAGAATCTACACCGGTACCGAAAGAAACAGCAATTCCTTCGAAAACAGTAAAATCAGCGAAAATATCAGAGTCAGCGAAAATATCAGAATCAGAACAAACTTCAAAAAAATCAGACAAGACACCTAAACCGAAAAAGATAACTGCGTCACCGGAAAATCATGAAACGGACAAATCACAGAAGCCGCAAGAGTCAGCAGCGCAGAATGACCAAAATATTCAGAACAGCACAGAAACCATTGCTGCTGCAGTTCCTCATCCAATAATCGACCTGTCCCCCGAAAAACTGGCAGATTATAATTATCTTCTGGGACAATTCTATATCGTAGATTCCAACACAGAAGCAGATGCCGTACAGATTAATGCCGGGGATTTTCTGAAACAGGACTTAAAAATTACCAAAGAAACCGATACCCCTCAGATTCTGATCTATCACAGCCATTCGCAGGAAACCTTTGCAGATTCCAGAGAAGGGGAAGAATCCGACACGATTGTAGGAGTAGGAGATTATCTGACACAGCTTCTCACAGAAAACTACGGTTATCAGGTAGTCCATCTCAAAGAACAGTTTGACATGGCAGGCGGTGAACTGGACCGCAGCGCCGCTTATGATTATGCCCGCGATTATCTGGAACCCTACCTGCAGGAAAACCCGGATATCCAGGTGATCATAGACCTTCACCGGGACGGCGTCCCTGAAGACCGGCATCTTGTAACAGAGATCAATGGAAAACCCACAGCTCAGATCCTTTTTTACAATGGACTGAGTTATACGACATCCAAAGGTTCCCTGGATTATCTGCCAAATCCATACATACAGCAAAATCTGGCATTTTCCTTCCAGCTGGAATATCAGGCAGCCCAATACTATCCTCAATTTTACCGGGGAATTTACCTTGCAGGTTACCGTTACAATCTCCACCTCCGTCCCCGCTCCCTTCTTCTGGAAGCCGGAGCCCAGACAAACACAGTCCAGGAAGTAAAAAATGCCATGGAACCATTTGCCGACATTTTAGACAAGGTACTGCAAGGATAAATTCTATAGCAATTCCATAAAATAATGCAATCAAGACAGTTCAGCAGAGTGCGAAGGACAAGGAAGATACCTGCAGGCGTGTTGACGCACGGCAAAGATAATAATTACCAGGATGTTTCTGTGCGTCCCTGTAGATAAACAGATGACAAACCCTTGCTCCATATGCTATAATACAGAATTAGCAAACCCATCAATTACAGTATATAAGAAAGAACTCAGGAGGGAATTCCTTAATGATAGACCAGAGCAAAATCAGAAATTTCTGTATTATTGCACACATAGACCACGGCAAATCCACTCTTGCCGACCGAATCATCGAAATGACCGGTACCCTGACCGAACGTGAAATGCAGTCACAGGTACTGGACAACATGGAACTAGAAAGAGAACGCGGAATCACCATCAAATCTCAGGCAGTACGAATCGTATACAAAGCCAAAGACGGCGAAGAATATATCTTTAACCTGATCGACACCCCCGGCCATGTAGACTTCAACTACGAAGTATCCCGAAGCCTTGCAGCCTGTGACGGTGCAATCCTGGTAGTAGATGCAGCACAGGGAATCGAAGCCCAGACACTGGCAAATGTATACCTTGCCCTTGACCACGACCTGGATGTCCTTCCGGTCATCAACAAAATCGATCTGCCAAGTGCAGAACCGGATCGTGTGGTAAATGAAATCGAAGATGTCATCGGCCTTGAAGCCCATGACGCACCAAGGATTTCTGCCAAAACAGGACTTAATGTAGAAGAAGTCCTGGAACAGATCGTAACAAAGATCCCGGCACCTCATGGGGATGTAGATGCACCATTAAAAGCCCTGATCTTTGACTCCATTTATGATGCATACAAAGGCGTTATCGTATTCTGCCGTATTATGGATGGACGTGTGAAAAGGGGCACTCAGATCCATATGATGGCAACAGGCTTCACCACAGAAGTTGTGGAAGTCGGATATTTTGGCGCAGGACAGTTCATCCCATGCGAGGAACTGACAGCAGGTATGGTAGGCTACATTACAGCCAGCATCAAAAATCTTGGCGATACCCGTGTAGGTGATACAGTTACAGACAAAAACAGACCATGTACAGAAGCACTTCCGGGTTATAAGAAAGTAAACCCTATGGTATACTGCGGATTATATCCGGCAGACGGTGCCAAATACGGTGATCTGAGAGATGCTCTTGAGAAGCTTCAGCTCAATGATGCCTCGCTGTTCTATGAACCGGAGACATCCGTAGCCCTTGGCTTTGGTTTCCGATGCGGTTTTCTGGGATTGCTCCATCTTGAGATCATTCAGGAGCGTCTGGAAAGAGAATACAACCTTGATCTTGTGACTACAGCTCCCGGTGTTATTTACAAAGTACACAAAACTAACGGCGAAGTTATCAATCTGACAAACCCCAGCAATCTGCCGGACCCGTCAGAGATTGAATACATGGAAGAACCAATGGTAAATGCCGAGATCATGGTAACAACTGAATTTATCGGTGCAATTATGGATCTTTGCCAGGAACGAAGAGGGCAGTATCTGGGAATGGATTATATGGAAGAAACACGTGCGCTTCTGAAATATAAGTTGCCGTTAAATGAGATTATCTATGATTTCTTTGATGCCCTCAAATCCCGCTCAAGAGGCTATGCTTCTCTGGATTACGAGCTCTGCGGATATGAGCGCA
This sequence comes from Blautia sp. 1001283B150304_161114_C9, assembly GCF_015668165.1. Taxonomy (NCBI): domain Bacteria; kingdom Bacillati; phylum Bacillota; class Clostridia; order Lachnospirales; family Lachnospiraceae; genus Blautia; species Blautia sp. 1001283B150304_161114_C9. The sequence goes on from NZ_JADPGO010000017.1 coordinate 16,146, forward strand.
GTGAGCTTGTGAAATTGGATATTTTGGTAAACAAAGAAGAGGTGGATGCTCTTTCCTTTATCGTGCATGCAGATACAGCCTATGAGAGAGGCCGTAAGATGTGTGAGAAATTAAAAGACGAGATTCCACGTCAGCTTTTTGAAATCCCGATCCAGGCAGCTGTCGGAAGCAAGATTATTGCCAGAGAGACAGTCAGAGCCATGCGTAAGGATGTACTTGCCAAATGTTACGGCGGTGATATTTCCCGTAAGAAGAAACTTCTGGAGAAACAGAAGGAAGGTAAGAAACGTATGCGTCAGGTAGGCAATGTGGAGATTCCGCAGAAAGCATTTATGAGTGTATTGAAACTGGATGATAAATAAAGTATGAATGTAACTATTCGGCAGCCTGCTGTCCACATAACTGTGAAGGTACTGAACAGCTACCTGTGAATAGTGTTCATCTCAACAGAAGGTTAAGATATTGAAGAAAATGATTAAGCGAAAAACAGTTATACTATGTATGTTATTGCTTGGAATTTCTGTCTCCGGATGTGGGAAAACCAGGGAGGCAGATGAAACGTCCTCCAAAGTGATCCAGATCAGTGTTGCACCGGAAGAGACAAGTCCCACTCCGGCACCGGATCAGGTAGATTCCGCAGCAGTTACCACCAATGGTAATCTGACAATGGTAAATACGTATCTGGCAGAGCAGGATGCAGCAGGTATCTCATCTGCGGAAAGTTCAGACAGCCAAAGTGATGCCGGCAGTACAGATAACAGTGTCGGCTCATCAGATAACAATGAGCAGGACAGCAGTACATCAGATACTGAGGAATAGGGGCAGAATGTTACTGCTTTAAGGTAAAGCAGAGGTGGCAATTTATAGATTGCAACAATTTGAAACTAACAGGAGCAGATTAAAATGGAGAGAAGGAATATCACAGATTCTCCCATGGAAATCTATGTCCACATTCCATTTTGCATAAAAAAATGTGATTACTGTGATTTCCTTTCCGGTCCGTCAGGTCCAAAGGAGCAGGCTGATTATGTAGATGCTCTGCTTGAAGAAATCAATGCAGCAGAAGAAGGAAAAGGAAGGAGTGTATCCTCTGTATTTATTGGAGGGGGCACTCCTTCTGTTTTGGATGAGAGATTCATAGGAGAAATTTTAAATCATATAAGACGAAAATTTCAGATTGCGGATCATGCTGAGATTACCATAGAAGTAAACCCGGGGACTGCAGACAGAAACAAACTGCAGGCATACAGAACATATGGAATCAACCGCCTGAGCATAGGTTTACAGTCGCCGGATGACAGAGAACTGAAGATCCTTGGAAGAATCCACAATTATGAGCAGTTTCTGGAGACTTACAGAAGTGCAAGAGAGGCAGGGTTCGACAATATCAATATTGATCTGATGAGTGCAATCCCGGATCAGACTTATGAAGGATGGATCCACAATCTTCGCACTGTTGCAGGACTGGATCCGGAACATATTTCCGCATACAGCCTGATCATTGAGGAGGGCACACCTTTTGCATCGCGGACGCTGAATTTGCCGGATGAAGATGCGGAGTACAATATGTATGAGGCAACAGCACAGATTCTGAGAGAATATGGCTTTGAGCAGTATGAGATTTCCAATTACGCAAAGAAAGGCAGAGAATGCAGGCATAACGTGGGCTATTGGATCCGACAGGATTATCTGGGGTTTGGCCTGGGAGCTTCCTCTCTTTATGGAAAGGAACGTTTTGCCAATACACAGGATATGAAAAAATATCTGGAAAACAGCAGAACTCCGGAAAAAATAAGAGAAAAAGAGCCGCCCCTCACCAGAGAGGATGAGATGGCGGAGTTCATGTTTCTGGGACTTCGTATGACCAGAGGAATCGCAAAAGCTGAGTTTGAGCGGCAGTTTGGCAGTGAAATAGATGCAATATACGGGGATGTTCTGAGAAAATATAAGTCAATGGGACTGCTTTTGGAAGAAAACGGAAGGATTTTTCTGAGCAGAGAAGGAATCCATGTAAGCAATTCCGTTATGGCGGATTTTTTGCCGTAAACGCCTTGACGAACAAATGTTCCTGTATTATACTGATGCCATGAGGATTGCGGGGCAGCGAAACTGCGCACAATCCATGAATATCATAACATACGAAAAAGGTGTAACTGTCAAGGTAAGAAACAGTTATTATTTATAAATGAGAAACAGGAGGCCCACAATGGCAGCAGATACAACGAAGAAGCACTTTATCAGGATCAGAGGTGCCAATGTTAATAATCTTAAGAATTTAAGTGTGGATATTCCCAGAGACAAGTTTGTGGTATTTACAGGACTGAGTGGCTCCGGTAAATCTTCACTGGCTTTTGATACCATCTATGCAGAGGGACAGCGCCGTTATATGGAATCTCTCTCTTCCTATGCAAGACAGTTCCTGGGACAGATGGAGAAGCCGGATGTGGAGAGCATCGAAGGTCTGCCGCCGGCCATTTCCATTGATCAGAAATCTACCAACCGCAATCCCCGTTCCACAGTAGGAACAGTGACAGAAATCTATGATTATTTCCGACTTCTGTATGCCAGAGTGGGAATCCCTCATTGTCCGAAGTGCGGAAGAGAGATTAAGAAGCAGACAGTTGACCAGATGGTAGACAGTATCATGTCTTTTCCGGAGAGAACGAAGATCCAGCTTCTGGCGCCTGTTGTGCGGGGGCGCAAGGGAACTCATGCAAAGCTTCTGGAGCAGGCAAAGAGAAGTGGATATGTACGTGTGCAGATTGACGGAAACCTGTATGAGCTTTCCGAGGAGATCAGTCTGGACAAGAATATCAAGCATAATATAGAGATTGTGGTAGACCGTCTGATCGTGAAGCCCGGGATTGAGAAAAGACTCTCAGATTCCATTGAGACAGTGCTGGATCTGGCAGAGGGCCTTCTGATGGTAGATACTATGGATGGAAATATTCACAATTTCAGCCAGAGTTTCTCCTGTCCTGACTGTGGTATCAGTGTAGATGAGATCGAACCGAGAAGCTTTTCTTTCAATAATCCTTTTGGTGCCTGCCCGGATTGTCTGGGACTTGGGTATAAAATGGAATTTGATATTGATCTGATGATCCCGGATAGATCTCTGAGTATCCTGGATGGTGCCATTGTGGTCACAGGATGGCAGTCCTGCACAAATGAGGGAAGCTTTTCCAGGGCAATCCTGGATGCTCTTGCCAGAGAATATGATTTCAGCCTGGCAACACCTTTTGAGGAGTATCCGGAGAAGATACAGGACATTCTGATCAACGGAACTAATGGACATTCTGTAAAGGTTTACTATAAAGGGCAGCGCGGAGAGGGCGTTTACGATGTGGCGTTTCCGGGGCTGATCCGAAATGTGGAGCAGCGTTACAGAGAGACAGGCTCTGATGCCATGAAGCAGGAGTATGAATCTTTCATGCGCATTACTCCATGTAAAACCTGTAAAGGTCAGAGACTGAAGAAGGAATCACTGGCTGTGACTGTGGCGGATAAGAATATTTATGAGGTCACCAATCTTTCCATAGAGAAGCTGAAAGCCTTTCTGGCGGATATGCAGCTCTCCGAGCAGCAGCAGCTTATCGGCAGACAGATTCTGAAGGAAATCAGGGCAAGGGTAAGTTTCCTGTCAGATGTAGGACTGGATTATCTTTCATTGGGACGTGCGACAGGAACTCTTTCCGGCGGCGAGGCGCAGAGAATCCGTCTGGCTACCCAGATTGGTTCCGGGCTGGTAGGAGTTGCCTATATTCTGGATGAACCGAGTATCGGACTTCACCAGAGGGATAATGACAGACTTCTTGGTTCTCTGATGAAACTGCGTGATCTTGGAAACAGCCTGATCGTTGTGGAACATGATGAAGATACCATGCGTGCCGCAGACTGTATTGTAGATATAGGTCCCGGTGCAGGGGAGCATGGCGGACAACTGGTTGCCATGGGAACTGCAGAGGATTTGATGAAGAACGAGGATTCCATCACAGGAGCTTATCTGAGCGGAAAATTAAAAATTCCGGTACCTTTGGAGAGACGGAAGCCAACCGGTTTTCTTACTGTCAAGGGGGCGGCAGAGAATAATCTCAAGAATATCGATGTGAAGATACCTCTTGGGATCATGACCTGTATCACAGGAGTTTCGGGCTCAGGTAAGAGCTCTCTGATCAATGAGATTCTTTATAAACGCCTGGCAAGAGATCTGAACCGGGCAAGAGTGATTCCGGGAAAACATAAGGATATTCTGGGAACAGACCAACTGGATAAGGTTATCAATATTGACCAGTCACCTATTGGCCGTACTCCACGTTCCAATCCTGCGACTTATACCGGGGTATTTGACCAGATCAGAGATCTTTTTGCAGCAACAGCAGATGCCAAGGCAAAAGGATATAAGAAAGGACGATTCAGTTTTAATGTAAAGGGCGGAAGATGTGAGGCATGCAGCGGTGACGGTATTATCAAAATTGAGATGCATTTCCTTCCGGACGTATATGTACCATGCGAGGTCTGCAAAGGTAAGAGATATAACAGAGAAACCCTGGAAGTAAAGTATAAGGATAAGAATATTTACGATGTGCTGAATATGACGGTGGAGGAAGCACTGACTTTTTTTGAGAATGTTCCTTCTATTAAAAGAAAGATACAGACTCTTTATGATGTAGGACTTTCCTATATCCGGCTGGGACAGCCGTCCACAGAGCTTTCCGGAGGAGAGGCACAGAGGATCAAGCTTGCCACAGAGCTGAGCAAGCGCAGCACAGGTAAGACTATCTACATTCTGGATGAGCCTACCACAGGTCTGCATTTTGCGGATGTGCATAAGTTGGTGGAGATTCTGAAACGATTATCGGAGGGCGGTAATACAGTAGTTGTGATCGAGCATAATCTGGATGTGATTAAGACCGCAGATTATATCATTGATATCGGACCGGAGGGTGGAGACAAAGGAGGTACCGTAGTTGCTCAGGGAACTCCTGAGGAGGTTGCACAGTCACCGGTTTCCTATACCGGAAAATATGTAAAGAAATATCTGAAATAATCTTGAAATCATATTGCAGGACTTTCTTTTTAAATGGAAGTTGTATATAATAGAAGAGATTATTTATAGCAATTCTCGTAAATAATATATTTTGATCCGGCTTATCAGGATGTGAAGCCCTGTTGGACTGTTTTGATCGCATTATTTTATGGAGTTGTTATAACTAAACCGGATAAGTCCCCGGTAGAGACTGTAAAAAGTAATGATCAGTTGAAGGGGATGAGGAGAACGTAAGAACAGAAAGGGGATTTCCATGCCGACAAGTGATATTGGAATTGACCTGGGAACCAGGAACAGTCTGGCTTATTCTACAGGAAAGGGGCTTGTGCTAAATGAGCCTTCAATCGTAGTTTATGATAAAAATACAGAGAAGATACGTGCGATCGGTGAAGAAGCCCGTCTGATGGAAGGGCGCATTACTTCAGATATGGAGATCATCCGTCCCATCAGACAGGGCGTGATCGTTGATTATACAGTTACAGAGAAGATGTTGAAATACTTTATATCCAGAGCAATAGGAAGAAGAGCTTTCCGCAAGCCCAGGATCAGTATCTGTGTTCCCAGTGGAATTACAGAGATTGAGAAAAAGGCAGTGGAGGAAGCAACCTATCAGGCTGGTGCCAGAGATGTCTATATGGTGGAGGAACCTATAGCTGCGGCAATCGGAGCCGGTGTGGATGTGACCAAGCCCTTTGGAAATCTGGTCGTAGACATTGGAGCCGGAACTTCGGATGTTGCGGTTATCTCTCTTGCGGGGGTTGTGGTTTCCGCTTCTGTGAAAGTTGCAGGGGACACTTTTAATCAGGCTATACTGAACTATGTGAGAAAGAATCATGGACTTTTTATCGGAGAAGATATGGCAGAGAAGATCAAAATTCAGATTGGTACGGCTATAGAGGAATCAAATCCGAGAACAATGGAAGTAAAGGGGAGAAATGTGATCACCGGTCTGCCGAAGACAGTGACACTTACCTCAGAAGAAATACGTGTGGCGTTAAAGGATGCTACAAGTCAGATTGTGGAGACTGTTCATGGAATTCTGGAAAAGACACCGCCGGAACTGGCTGCGGATATTGTAGACAGAGGAATCGTACTTACAGGCGGCGGTGCCCTTCTTCATGGGATGGATACACTGATTGAGCAGAGAACCGGAGTAAGTACACTGACTGTGCAGGATGCAATGAGCGTGGTCGCAGTGGGAACCGGTAAGTATGCAGAGGTAATGGCACGTTTTGACGGATAAAGCAGGAGGTACTGCACAGTGCAGTGCCTTTTTGCGTTGTCAGAGGCTCAAAGAAGCAGGAGGTGTGGAGAAAAGCACATGAGTGAAACTGTCACAGGATACATAGATCATGTTATTTTCAGAAATGAAGATAACGGATATACAGTTATGGTACTGAAAGGTACAAAAAAAGAGGAAGAGCTGACCTGCGTGGGAAGTTTCCCTGCGATCACACAGGGGGCATCTATTGAAGCAACCGGAGTATATATCCATCATCCGGTATATGGCAAACAGTTTCAAATCAGTTCTTTTACAGAGAAGATGCCGGAGGATACATATGGAATAGAACGTTATCTGGGTTCGGGCGCCATCAGGGGAATCGGTGCTGCACTGGCTGCCAGGATCGTGCGGAAGTTTGGAGATGACACACTCCGTATCGTAGAAGAAGAGCCGGAGCGGCTTGCAGAGGTAAAGGGGATCAGTGAGAAAAAAGCCCGGGAGATCGCTGCGCAGGTAAGTGAGAAGGCAGAGATGCGAAAAGTAATGATTTTTCTGCAGAAATATGGGATTTCCCTGAACCTGGGCGCAAAGATTTATCAGAAATATAAGGAATCTGTCTATACGATCCTTCAGGAGAATCCTTACAGACTTGCGGAAGATATTTCCGGTGTGGGATTTAAGATTGCTGATGAGATTGCTGCCAGAGTCGGTATTCACGCAGACTCAGATTACAGAATCCGCAGCGGAATGCTGTATACTCTTCTGCAGGCTTCGGGAGAAGGACATACTTATCTTCCGAGGGAACAGTTATTTACAAGATGTGCCAGACTTCTGGGAGTGGATGAATCCTATATGGAGAAACATCTTATGGATATGGTTATTGACAGGAAGCTGGTGCTGAAAGAAAAAAGCGGAGAAACTATCGTTTATCCGGCACAGTATTATTATCTGGAACTGAACACTGCCAGGATGCTTAATGAACTGAATATTGTGTGTCCTGAGGATAAAGAGCTTGTCAGGCACAGAATCGAGCTGATCGAGAAAGAGACAGGAACTGTTCTGGATGAAATGCAGAAGAAAGCAATCACTGAAGCAGCGGATCATGGACTCTTTATTCTTACAGGAGGCCCCGGTACAGGTAAAACGACAACGATCAATGCGATCATCCGCTTTTTTGAAGGAGAAGGTGCAGAGATTCGGCTGGCTGCACCTACCGGACGTGCTGCAAAGAGAATGACAGAGACTACCGGATATGAGGCGCAGACAATTCACCGTCTGCTGGAACTGAATGGAATGCCGGAAGAAGAGAGGGACGGGCATTCAGCTAAATTCGAGAGGAATGCGCAGAATCCGCTGGAGGCAGATGTGATCATTATTGATGAAATGTCTATGGTGGATATCCATCTGATGCATTCTCTTCTTCTTGCAGTGGTAGCAGGAACCAGACTGATCCTTGTGGGGGATGAGAATCAGCTTCCGAGTGTAGGCCCGGGCAATGTGCTGAGAGATATTATCCGAAGCAGATGTTTCCCTGTAGTGGAACTGACTAAGATATTCAGACAGGCATCAGAGAGTGATATTGTTGTAAATGCTCATAAGATAAATAAGGGAGAACAGGTTCAGATCAATAATAAGAGCAGGGATTTCTTTTTTCTGAAGAGATATGATGCAGATATCATTATAAGAGTAGTGATCGCGCTGATCCAGGAGAAACTGCCGCGCTATGTAGATGCCAAACCCTTTGAGATACAGGTACTGACACCTATGAGAAAGGGACTTCTGGGAGTAGAGCGGCTGAATCAGATCCTGCAGAGATACCTGAATCCGCCGGAAGACGGGAAATCCGAGAGGGCGGTTGGAGACCGGCTGTTCCGCACAGGGGACAAGGTCATGCAGATCAGAAATAATTATCAGATGGAATGGGAAATCCGGGGACGATATGGGGTTGTCATTGAGAAAGGCGTGGGAGTATTTAACGGAGACACCGGAATCCTCAGGGAAATCAATGAATTTGCTGAGACAGCAGAAGTGGAATTTGAGGATGGACGTTTTGCAATGTACTCGTTCAAACAGCTGGAGGAACTGGAACTTGCATATGCTATTACAATCCACAAGTCTCAGGGATCTGAGTATCCGGCAGTCATACTTCCATTGCTTTCCGGACCACAGATGCTTTTAAACAGGAACCTTCTTTATACCGCAGTTACCAGAGCAAGAAAATGTGTGACGGTTGTGGGAAACGAGGAGACCTTTGCAGAGATGATACGCAATGAAAAACAGCAGAAGAGATACAGTGCACTGGATGAACGGATCAGAGAACTGAGTGAGACTACAGGGGATAATAATACAGATGGTGAAGAATGATATTGCAGACTGTGATCTGATGACTGAATAATAACAGAGAAAAAATTTATTCCGATAATATGAGAAAAACAGAAATACAGAGGATAGCAAAACAAAGAGTAAAATAGTGGAAGGAAATGGAAATGAAACGGTTTCTGAACATAGTTGCTGATATTTTTTACCCGAGATGCTGTCCGGTCTGTCAGAAAATACTGGCAGATCAGCGAAGGATGATCTGTCCGGAATGCGAGAAAAAACTTCGTCCGATTGGTCATCCCAGATGTTATAAATGTGGAAAACCCATAGAAACAGGGGAATACTGCAGAGACTGTCAGAAACACAGGCATATGTATGAACAGGGAAGAGGTATTTTTGTTTATGATGGCATAATGAGAAGATCTGTTACCAGATATAAGTACTATGGATGCAGAGAATACGGTGATTTTTATGCCAGAGCAATGTATCGATATGCACAGAAAGAATTGCGGGAATGGAAGCCGGATCTGATCGTGCCGGTTCCGGTACACAGGTCGAAAGAGCGGCAGAGAGGTTTTAATCAGGCTGCATATCTGGCGGAGAAACTCGGTCATTATACCGGGATTTCCACAGATGTCAATATTGTGCAGAAAGTTTTAAAGACAAAGTCGCAGAAAAAACTGAATGCTTTGCAGAGAAGAAAAAACCTGGAAAAAGCGTTCTGCGTGACCGGGGATGTCAGGGGAAAGAATATCCTGGTGATAGATGATGTGTATACAACAGGAAGTACGATCGATGCAATGGCCGGATGCCTGAAGAGAAAAGGTGCCGGAAATGTTTATTTTCTTACGGTTTGCATAGGCAGGAGATAAGAAAAAACACTTTTCATACATAATGATATATGTTACAATTAATCTGTATGATTATATGAATGATATCAGGTTGTTGCTGAGAACAGAGTGAACAGTAATAGCGGATTATAGCAAAAGGAAAAGCATACAGTAAGGAGTAATTTATGTTAAATGAAGAGAAGATAAAAATCATGAATAAACTTGCCATGTATGAACAGGGTGAAGGAAAGAAATATCTTCCGGTCAGCAGGTACTACCGTAGTGATTATATCGGACTTGCCATGATTAAGAATTTTTTCCTTGTTACGATTGGGTATTGCCTGATTCTGGCCGGTATCGCAGCATATTTTGCTGAATATCTGATAGATAATGTTCATAAGATGAACCTTGTTTCACTGGGCGTGGAAGTTATTCTGGGGTATGTGGCAGTGCTGGTACTGTTTTCTGTCCTGACATATATCCAATATACGGTGAAATACCATAAAGCAAAGAAAAGTGTGAAAAATTATTATGAAGAACTTACACAATTAAGTAAAATCTACGGTCGCGAAGATAAAAAATCTTCAGCCAGAGGAGTTACAGGAGGATATAAAAAATGACAGCATTACTCGAATTAAAACAGCGAATAAAGAATTTATACAGCCAGTATGAGATTTATATCCTGCCTGTCTTACGTTTCGTTCTGGCAATGGTTTATTTCATATGGATCAATACCAATATGGGATATATGAAGCAGATCGATAATATATTTATTGTTCTGATCCTTGCACTGATCTGTTCCATTCTTCCTTCAGGTGTAATGATTTTTGTAGGATTTGCCCTGATGGTCGCACATGGTTATGCACTGGGGATAGAAGTTGCAGGTTTTATGCTTGTGCTGATCCTGTTTATGTCAATTCTCTTCCTGAGATTCAGTTCAGACAATAATTTAGTACTTGTATTTACACCGCTTTCCTTTGGGTTCAGTGTTCCGACGCTTCTTCCTATCGGAAGCGGACTTTTGTGCAATGCGTTTTCTGCACTTCCTGCAGGCTGCGGAGTGATTATTTACTATTTTATCCGTTTTATACGTGTACAGCATAAACTTCTGGAAAACCCGGATGTTGCCATAGCTGACAAATTAAAACTTCTGACAGATGGAATCGTGCAGAACTGGGGAATGTGGATCACAGTGATTGCCTTTATCGCAGTGATTCTGCTGGTGAATCTGATACGTACCCGCTCTTTTGACTATGCATGGAGAATTGCCATTATTGCAGGTGGAGTTGTGTATGTTCTGATGATTATTGCAGGTGGATTTTATTTTAGACTGGATATTGATGTTGTTACGCTGATCATTTATACAGTGATCTCTGTGGTGATAGGATTACTTCTTGAATTCTTTGTATTTGGTGGTGACTATACCCGTACCGAGAGACTGGAATATGAGGATGATGAATATTATTATTATGTAAAAGCAGTGCCGAAAGCCTGTGTCACAACATCTGAAAGAAGTATAAAGAAGATTAACGGAAGTTCCGCAAAGGATGAAAGACCGGCACAGGATAACGTTGTTTCTTATGCGAATCCTATTTTTCATGGTGATGAGAAAGCAGTGACGACAGATGAGGCTGCAGCACCTGTAGAGAGAAAGAAAGATATTGACAGCGTGGATTTTGAGAAGAAACTGGAAGAATCATTAAAAAATCTGTAAAAAGCAGTTTCCGGTAACGATGAGACATACGAGCCAAAATTCCATTGCCGCAGGCAATCTGGAATGAATTTTGGCTACGTTACTGTGAACGGAGTGAACAGTAACACAAAATCCACTGAAAACATTTTCAACGATAAGGTATATAAAAATGATAAGGAAAGGAGAGCCATATGCAGGATTTTTCAGGAAATTTGATAGAAACATTATCAAGACTGGCATTTCCTAAGATTGGGATTATAGATATCATACAGATTGCACTGATCGCTTTTTTTGTATATCAGTTCATGGTATGGATCAAATATACTCATGCATATACACTTCTGAAAGGAATACTGGTCGTTCTCCTCTTCATTCTGATCGCGTATATTTTCAGGATGAATACGATTCTGTGGATTTTTTCAAATCTGGCAAGTACACTGATTGTAGGTGTGATCGTTATTTTTCAGCCGGAGCTCAGAAAAGTTCTGGAACAGCTTGGACAAAAGCGGATCATGGCTTCACTGATACCTTTTGATGCAGGTAAAGAGGTGAAGGAAAGATTTACGGATAAAACCATCAGTGAGCTGGTCAAAGCATGTTTTGATATGGGAGAAGTTAAGACCGGAGCACTGATCGTAATTGAGCAGAATGAGCTGCTGACCGATTATATAAGAACAGGTATTAATCTGGATGCAATCCTTACCAGTCAGCTTCTGATCAATATATTTGAACATAACACACCACTTCATGACGGAGCTGTTATTGTAAGAGAGAACAGGATTGTGGCTGCAACATGCTATCTTCCACTGTCTGATAATATGGAACTGAGCAAACAGCTTGGAACGCGGCACAGGGCAGGTGTGGGGATCAGTGAGCAGACAGATTCTGTTACGATCATTGTATCAGAGGAAACCGGTCAGGTATCTGTAGCGCAGGGAGGAAAGCTGACCAGAGGTGTAAACAGTGCAAAACTCAGAGAAATCCTGGTCAGAGCGCAGAATAAGCAGGTTGTAGACAACAGCAAACTTCGCCATTTACTGAAAGGAAGAGTGAAGCATGAAGAAGCGAAAAATAACAGATAATATACCTCTGAAAATCATGTCTGTCGCAATAGCTGTTGTGCTATGGCTGATCGTTGTAAATATAGATAATCCGACAGGAACCAATTACTATACGCTCAATGATGTGGAACTGATCAACAAGGAATATGTGGAATCTTCAGATACCATCGGTAAGATGTGTATGCCGGAACAGAACCAGGATTCCATAAAAGTTGCGATCACTGCAACCAAGAAGATCAGAGACAAGATCAAAGTCACAGACATCTCTGCGGTAGCTGATCTTCAGCAGGCGGTAAGCCTGAATACAAATCCGGTTATGGTTCCTATTACCGTTACCTGTTCTGTACCGGGGGTATCTCCCAGTGATATCAAAGTTACTCCTCAGAATCTCAGTGTAAATCTTGATGAAAAAGAGACACAGGAGTTTGTGGTAAATGTCAGCAGAGGTGATACGAAACCGGGCAAAGATTATGAAGTAGGAAGTCTGACTGCCAGTCCGGAGAAAGTAAGGATTACAGGCCCGAAGACGCTGATCAATAAAATAGATAAGGTAAATGCTTCCATTGAACTGGATGGGAATACAGAGGATTTTACACAGGATGTAAACCTTACGATCATTGATAAGAATCAGGAGGTACTTACCGATTCTGAAATGAATTCATTGCGGATTGAGAATAATGCAAAAGTAACAGTGACTGCAAAATTATGGAAAATCCGTCAGGGAGTGCAGATATCTGCAGATTATGTAGGGACACCGGCTGAAGGATATCAGGTTGGGGCTGTGAGAACAGTGCCGGATACGATCAGTGTAGCAGGCAGTGCAGAAGGTCTTGAAAGTCTTGCGGATAATAATAATGTGATCACTATACCGGAAGACAGTATTGATATTTCCGGTGAATCCGAAGATGTGGAGAAAAAAATCAGTCTTACGAATCTTCTGCCGGATAATGTGAAACTTACCAGTGACTCCAGTGAAGATGTATGGGTAACTGTAAGTATTCTTCCGGCCGGAAGCAGAGAGTTTGAATTTCCGACTAAGAATATAGAGGTTAAGAATAAACCGAAAGATCTGCAGGTAACATTTGAGACTGCACAGATAGAAGTGCGGATCAAATCAGATAACAAAGATCTGGATGATCTGAATAATGACAAAGACATTAAGGCATCTATAGATCTGGATGGCAAAAAAGAAGGAAGTTATGAAGTCCCGGTTGAGATAGTCTTACCGGATGGTTATGAGACAGTGGAAGATGTGACTACGGAAGTAGTGATTTCATCAGGGACTGCTGTTGATGACAGTAAGGAAAACAAGGAATAAAAGAATTCTCCACTTACAGAAGGGGTAGTAACAATATAAGAGGAACAGTGAAATGGTCAGTAAAAAAGTGACAGTTAAAAATCCCACAGGTCTTCATCTGAGACCTGCGGGGATTTTGTGCAATGAGGCAATGAAATACCAGTCACAGATAACATTTGTCTACGATGGGGGCATGGCAAATGCAAAGAGTGTACTGAGTGTACTTGGTGCATGCGTAAAATGCGGAAATGAGATAGAACTTACCTGTGAAGGTGTTGATGAACAGGAAGCCCTGGATCATCTTGTTACTGCTATTGATAGCGGCCTTGGCGAGTAGAAAGCTGCTGTGCACAAACAGAGTGAACAGTAACCATAAAGTAACATGAATAAAAGAGGAGGAACTTATTGTGAAAAGAAGATTAGTTGCGGTTACATTGAGTCTTATTATGACAATGGCAACTGTCAGTGAAGCAGGTGCTGCTGCATTTACTTCACCTGATACAGCTCCGGCTGTTGCCACACAGACAGATGCAGAAGAAGTAAATGTTACAGAAGAAACTTCTGAAACAGGAACTTCTGAAACAGAAGCAGACGCTTTTTCAGATGGAGATGATGGGACAGCAGTACCATCACAGGAACAGACAGACGACGCATTTACAGCGGGAACGGATACGGCTGCTGCATTGCCGGACGAGACGCCGTCAACAGCAGATGCTACGGATGCCGTTGGAGCCACTGTAGTGAAAGCTGAGGACTGGGTAAGCACAGAGAATGGCTTTAAACTGCGCAAACCTGCAAAAAATCAGGATACAGCGAATACAGATGATCAGAAAGCAGCAACAGCAGCACTACCCGATGAGGAGATGCCGTCTGAGACTGACGGATTCTCAGGAGATCAGACAGAATCATCTGAAACAGCAGTGGCTGAAACAGATACAACAGCTGTGACAGCAGAGGTTACAGCAATGGAAACACCAGCAGCAACGGATACAGTGTCTGTAACAAATGAAGAATTTTATACAGCGGCAGACGGAATTGTAAAAATCAGCACAGAGTATAAAGGGGAAACCCATACAGGATATTATCTGTTTGATGAAGAGGGAATCCTTGTAACCGGACAGGCTGAGGTAAAAGAAAAATCTTCAGCTGATGAAGAACCGACATCAGATGCAGCTCAGTCAGCAGGAGAAGATGCCGCAGGGGAAGAAACAGAAGCCCAGGCAAATCAGTCCTATTTTACAACTGCAGATGAGGCTGTTGTTTATACCGGATGTGAAGGAGAAGCGATAACTCCATATACATCTACAGTAGGCCAGCAGGAGAAGAGTGTATGGAAATGGACAGGAACATATTTCCAGTACTACGATGAGAATGGTAATCTGGAGACAATTGCACAGCTTGAAGCGAAAGCAAAAGCAGCAGGTACATATACCGGATATTTCAAGATCAATGAGGATTATTACTGCCTTGATCCTGAAGGTAAGCCACAGACAGGAGAGATCACCCTCACAGTTAACGGCGAATCAAACCTGTATTATTTTGATCCTGCAAGCAGCGACATTCCCGGAAAAATGTTCCACAATGGATGGCTTCGTTCAGATACCACTAAGGGAGAGCGCTGGCTGTATTTTAAAAAGGGAAATGTTCCGGCAGACATCGGTAAATATTATAAGCGTGGCGTAGTTGCCACAGCTATCCCGGAGAAAGGAACCGGAGCTTACTTGCTGGATGCCAATGGATATGTTCTGAAATCAGTGATGAAGAAGGCTCAGAATGGTGCATATTACTGTACCGACAGTAACGGCCAGATTTATAGAAATAAACTTGTAAAATACGGCAATTTCAGATATTATTTTGGTTCAAACGGAAAGCGGGCAACCTGGACAAAGAGATGGGCAAAAGCAGGTGACCATTACTATTATTTTGGAAGTACTCCGGGTCGTGTTGTTGAGAAACATGGCTGGCAGAAACTTGTCAGCACCAGTGGCAAATTCCTTGGCTGGCTGTATTTTGATTCCAAAGGAAATCATTATACGGATAAGTGGACTTCCGCAGGTTATTATTTTAAGCCATCAGGAAAGCTTGCAAGCGGTTTGACAGAAATCGATGGAAAGAAATATATATTTGAATCATCTACATCCGCAGAACACAAAGGTAAAGTATATAAGAGCACAATGGTGCGCTATAAAAAGAAATGGTATATCGCATCCTCTAAGGGAAGTCTGTATAAGAGTGGATGGAGAAAATACAGCGGCAATTACTATTATCTTAAAGAATGTGTGGTTCAGACAAATCAGTTTATGAAAAAGAATGGAGTAAACGGTTATCTGGATGCAAACGGTAAATATACAAGAGGATGGGTAATTGTAAGTAATGCTAAAAATCTGGTGAGATATATTGATCCGTCAGGAAACGGATTTGCAAGAAATAAGAGTATGAGAGTTAATGGAATTCTGTATTACTTTGACAGTAACGGATACCGTATCACTGATCTGACAAACAGATACAGAGGACCGTATTCTGTTCAGGTGGACAGAGTAAACGGAGTTATGACTGTTTATGCTGATTCAGCCAGAACAATTCCTGTTAAGACGATCAGAGTATCTGTAGGTTTAGCGGGAACACCAACTCCGACCGGTAACTTTACACTGAGCAGAAGCCTGAGGTGGCAGCCTCTTATGGGACCATCCTGGGGACAGTATGGAACCCATGTAGACCGTGCCGGACAGGGAGGAATCTTTGTTCATTCTGTAGCCTGCGGCCAGGCAAACTCATATAATCTTCCGGCAGTAGAGTACAATAAGCTTGGATCTCCCGCATCACATGGATGTATCAGAACCTGTGTGGCAGATGCGAAGTGGGTTTATGAGAACTGTAATGGCGCACCGATCAGTATTATTGATGGTAAATATAAAGCAGATGATGCAATGAAAGGACCTCTTGGAAAGAAAGCACTGACTCCGTTAAGAGGAGCTGCTAATTTTGATCCTACAGATCCGGCTGTCTGATCCGGATATTTCTGCCAGGATAAATAAACATAATTGCTTATAGAAACGAAATATGCAAAACGGTTGCACAAAGCAAGAAATGTGCAGCCGTTTTTGGGTATATATCAGGGATTATCTTGCGAAAATGTAATATAGTATGTATAATATGTTAACCGAATCAAGTAAGTCCCCTACTTCAATCGCGAAAAGCAATAAGCAGTGGGTGGGGACTTGCTTGTATCAGGAGGAGTGCAAGCTCCTTCTGATAAACTGCGAAGCAGTTATTCGGTTATGAGCAAGTAGCGAAGCGGATTGCGAATATCCGCTTGATTAGTATTGTAATAAAATGGACGTTTATTAGAAGACAGGACAGGAGTAGAAAGATGAAAAGAGATTTTTTAAAAATCAGAAAAAGGCTTATTGTTGGTTGTCTGGCAGCTGCGATAGCTGTAGCGCAGCCTGTAAGCTCTGTTTTTGCAAATCCGCATTATGACAGACGTGATACAGTGGCTGAGGAGGAATTTATTTATTCTGCAAGAACTTCCGGTACAGAGTCATCAAGAAAAAAAGTGAACTCCAAAGCATGGAAAAAGATCAACGGTGTCTGCTATAACGGAAGTGGTGAAATCATTCCGGGTGCGATAACCAGAGGCATGGATGTCTCTGAATGGCAGGGCAATATTGACTGGAAACAGGTAAAGAGGTCTGATATAGATTTTGCGTTTGTCCGGATCTCCTATGGCCTGACTCACGAAGATTATACCTATGATGAGAATATGACAAATGCAGAACTTGCCGGAGTACCCACAGGCACCTATGTGTACAGTACAGCCTTATCGACAACTACCGCATTAAAGGAAGCACAACTTGCCATCAGCAAAATGCAGGGTTACAAGGTTTCCTATCCGGTCGTATATGATCTGGAGTATGCAAAAGCAAGTAAGCTTTCTGCAAAAACAGTCTCAGAGATGGCACTGACCTTCTGCAATGAAGTGCGCAGGGCCGGATATTATCCAATGGTTTACTGCAATACCAACTGGTATGATAATTACATAGACTGGTCCTTATTATCAGGAGTGGATGTATGGATCGCAAGATATGGGGACACGATTCAGGCACCTGATAAGGAACGGTACAATTATACAATATGGCAGTCCACAGACGGTAACCGGGAAAGCGGACTGAACAGTACCAGCGGACTGGTAGCAGGAATCCCTGCAGGCAATGATGTTGATATGGATTTTGGCTATGTGGACTATACAAAGAAAATTACGCCGAGATGGAAATCTCTGGATTCCTATGTTCCGGCAATGAAACCCGATACAGGCAGCAACGATGGAAGCCAGGAACAGACAGGACTTCATCAGGAAAATGGAAAATACTATTATGTCAATGAAAATGGCGAACGTGTGTCAGATCAGTGGGTAACTGTAAATGGAAAGACCTATTATATCAGTTCTGATGGTTATGCTCTGATGGGAATGAAGAAAGTAGACGGGAAATGTTACTGGTTCCATACAAAGTCCGGATATATGTTTAAAAACCGCCGCGTGACCAGATCTACCGGCGATATCTACTATTTTGGAAGCGACGGTGTACGCTGCGAGAATGGAATGTACAAAATCAGGGAAAAAAGTGGGGAACACACCTATTATTTCCAGAAAAACGGAAAAGCGTATAAGGGATGGCTGACGCTGAATGGTAAAAAATACTATTTTTACAAAGGCAGTTCCGCACTTTCCGGTACGCGTGCCGAGAACATTACACTGACCAGTTCCAACAGGATTGTATCTGTGTTTGATGGAAATGGAGTGTGTACCAGACAATATAAAAAGCGGTAAAAAATATTGAAACATATAAAAAGATCCTGCAGCTGTGGCACTGATGGAAATTCTGCAACAGCTTCGGGATCTTTTTATGAAATTGCCGTAATTAAAGCGTATAGATCAGGATACCTGCAATGATGATCAGGTTTCCCATGATTTTTCCTTTCGTGATTTTTTCCTTCAGAATGAAATGAGAGAGAAGCAGGACAAACACATAGGCGGCAGTATCAATGACAGGACCATAGCGCATATCTACTTTTGTATAACACCATGTATTGAGGAGGAGGATCAGCATATATATGGTGTATGAGAGAATCACCCGGAAATTGAGATATTCCCTGATTCGGTTTTCGTATCTGATATTTGCGCTCTGTTTCAGAAGTATCTGTGAAACAGCGGAAAAAAATGTTCCGCTCAACATGATTAAAATAAATGTTCTATTCATATCTCTGCACCGTCCATACTCCAAATAAAACCACCAGAATACCTATGATATTCTGAATGGAAAGATTTTCATGAAAGATCAGCACTGCCCATATCTGCGACCACAGAAGATAAACACTTTTATTGGCATAGGCAGTAGACAAAGAGAATTTCTTGATGACCTGCTGCCAGGTGATGGCGTAGATTCCGCAGTTGGCTACCATCAGGAACAGGAACAGGTAAAGCAGAGGACTGCTGAGACCATGTTTGTTATACTGGACAGATGCAGCTTTGGAAAAAACACTTGTCAGTGAAAACAGCAGGATATTCAGATGAAGTTGTATGTAGTCTTTGAGTTTTGACATAATACCTCCGGGCGATAATGGTATTTTACGGATTTCGTCCAATAGAGCGTGTCTGAAAGCTGTCGGACAGTAACTATTTTACATAAAAAAGCAGGGAAGTCAAGGTTTGTGCAGCAGGAATCTTGAAAAGAAATGTTGAAAATGATATGATAAAAATGATTGCAAAAAGATGAAAAGAGAAAGGAAAAGCATATGAGCTTATATTCAGTGGTTGTTCCTGTATATAATTCTGAACATACACTGGGAGAACTATATACCCGTTTGGAGAAAGTATTCCGGGAAACTCTTAAAGAAGACTTTGAACTGATCCTGGTAGATGACGGATCAAAGGACAGATCTTATGAGATCATGACGGAACTCAGAGAAAAGGATCACAGGGTACGGATCATACAGATGGCCCGTAACTTCGGACAGCATCCGGCACTTCTGTGCGGATTTGCACATGTAAAAGGAGAGTTTGTGGTAACAATGGATGATGACCTTCAGCATCAGCCGGAGGAACTTCCGAAGATGGTCAGAACCATGCAGGAGAGACCGGATGTGGATGTTATCATTGCAAGCTATGAAGGAAGAAAGCATGGTCCGATACGCAAACTGGGAACGAAATTTTCTGTATGGGCAACTTCAAAGATGCTGGGAAAAGATCCGGATCTTCAGATCACCAGTTACAGGCTGATCCGCAGATTCCTTGTGGATGCCATGGTAAAAACAAATACATATCTTCCACAGATTGGAAACCTTCTGATCAGGAGTTCTAACCGTATTATTAATGTTCCGGTTCAGCATGCAGACAGAGCTTACGGAAAAAGCGGTTATTCCTTTAAGAGACTGCTGAAAGATCTGATTTATGATATCACGACACATACTGCATTTCCCCTTCTGCTGGTGAGAAATATCGGAATTGTCAGTTTCCTGATAAGTGTAGTTCTGTCGGTCTGTTATCTGGTAAGATATTTTACACTGGGCATATCTGTGCAGGGCTGGACTTCGTTGATGCTGGTTATGCTGGCGTTTTTTGGACTGATTTTGTTATCAATCGGAATTATGGGAATCTATTTAATGAACATTCTTAATGAGGCAAAAAAAATGCCCCATTATGTAATACGTCGGGAGGATACGGACGAATAATGAAGGAAATTGGCGGATATTTTCAGCTGGAAGAGATGCCGGGAGAGGAATATTATCCTGACCTGTACAGGGTCAATCTTGGAAGAACCGCACTGCTGTGGCTTTTGAAGAGCCGCAGGTGCAGGAAAATCCTATTACCGTATTTTCTGTGTGAATCAGTGGTGCATACCTGTCAGGAAAATCAGATAGAGACAGAATTTTATCATCTGAATGAGAAACTGGAAGTTCTGTATCCGAAAGAACAGCTTCCGGAAGGGGAATATCTTTATCTGGTTAATTACTATGGTCAGCTGTCTGATTCCTGGATATCAGAGTATAAAAAGATTTACGGAAACATCATAGTGGACCATACCCATGCATTTTTTCAGAAACCATTAAAAGGGATAGATACACTGTATTCCTGCAGAAAATTCTGGGGTGTCAGCGATGGCGCATATCTGTCAACAGATGCCAGCCTGACAGAAAATAAGACTGTCGATTATTCTGCAGAGCGTATGAAACATATTTTGGGGCGTTATGAGCATAATGCCGGAACCTACTACAAAGATATGCTGGAAAATGCGGCAAAATATGACGGGATGGAGCTTCGGCAGATGTCAAAGCTTACACAGAATCTTCTGAAAGCTGTGGATTATGACAGAGCAAAGAAAAAAAGGGAAGAAAACTACCGGATTCTCGGAGAACTGCTTCCATCGGAAAGTATATTTAATCAGACTGTGCCGGAGGGACCTTTTGCATATCCGTATTTCCACGCTGATGGAATGAAACTTCGCAGACATCTTGCCGAAAAGAAGATATTTGTGCCGACTTACTGGAAAAATATAATTGAGAACTCTGAGACAAAAAGTCTGGAATATACCTGGGCTGCCAATATTCTTCCGTTGCCCTGCGATCAGCGTTACAGCGTGGAGGATATGAAATATATGGCTTCGGTTGTCAGAGAATGTGAGGAACGGATATGAAACATAAAGTGTTGATTCTGGGAACGCTCGGAGAATTTACAGAGCTGGTAAAGAAAGCAAAAGAGAAAGGTTATGAGACTGTTGTGTGCGACGGATATGCAGATGGTATTGCCAGAACGTATGCAGATAAGGCTTATACCATTCCTGTAACAGACGTAGATGCTATTGCCCTGATGTGCAGGGAAGAAGGTGTGGATGGAATCATCACATCATTTTCAGATCTGCTCCTGGAGTGTATGGTTAAAATTGCAGACAAAGCAGGACTGCCCTGTTATCTGAAACCGGAACAGCTTTCCTGGTACAGGGATAAATCGGCATGCCGGGATGTTCTGGACAAGCTTGGACTGCCGGCACCGGGATTTCGGAAAATATCTGTGGAACTGCTGAAACAGGGATCAGAAGAAGAAATACAACAGAGTATTGCAAATCTGCAGTATCCTCTGATCAGTAAACCTCTGGATAAATATGGTTCAAGAGGAATCTTTATCATTCATCATTCGGGTGAAGTCAGAAAAAAAGCCCTGCAGACAGCGGAATATACGGACTGTCAGGAAATTCTGGTTGAGGAATACAATGACGGTTATGAGTTTAACATGATGACATGGGTAATGGATGGGAAAGTCAATGTGATCAGTATTGCAGATCGTGAAAAAACGGAAATGGAAGAGGGAATGCTTCCGCTCAGCACACGAAATGTTTATCCATCCCGTTTCCTGACGGAGGTCGAAAAAAGTGCCACAGATATTCTGCAGAATTATATCCGCTATACCGGACAGACAGAAGGTGCATTATCCATGCAGTTTTTCTGGAAACCTGGCAGGGGCATTCAGGTATGTGAGATTGCAGGACGTTTCTTTGGATATGAACATGAGCTGACAGATATGGTTTATGGATTTCAGACAGAGGAACTGCTACTGGATTATCTTTATGAAAAAAAACGGATAAAGGAGATGTTTCACCGTCATGATATTCATCATCCGGTAAAATATGGGGCTGTACTGTATTTTCAGGGACGACAGCTTCAGATTGCAGATCAGACGGCAGCCTGTGAGCTTGCAAAAGAAAAATGCGTTGTAAAACCCTGGATTTTTTATAAAGAAGGCGAACGTGTGATAGAATATGGGCCGAATCCATATCTTGCATTGTATTATATAGAAACAGAAAACCGCAGGCAGCTGGAGCTGGAGACTGAGAAATTTTTCAGTGAGATGAGTATCCGGGATCCGGAGGGAAGAGAAGTTGCCTACAGAAATAAGATACCGGAATATGAGAAGGAAAAGAAAACAGATGATTGATTTTAACAGACCTGCTTTTACAGGCAGGGAATTTGATTACATACGTGATGCGGTACAGAGAGGAATGCTCTGTGGGGATGGAGAATATACGAAAAGATGTTCTCAGTGGATGATGGATAAATTTCATGTAAATCATGTAATGCTTACCACATCCTGTACCCATGCTCTGGAGATGGCAGCCCATCTTTGCGACATTAAGCCCGGTGATGAGGTGATCATGCCGTCCTATACATTTGTTTCAACCGCAGATGCCTTTGTATTAAAGGGAGCAAAGATTGTATTTGTTGATATCAGACCGGATACAATGAATATTGATGAGAAACTGATCGAGGCGGCAGTGACTGAGAAAACAAAAGTGATCGTCCCGGTCCACTATGCAGGGGTTGCCTGTGAGATGGATACCATTATGGAGATTGCAAAAAAATACAATCTGAAGGTTGTTGAAGACGCTGCGCAGGGAGTAGATGCCTGTTATAAGGGAAAAGCTCTTGGTACCATTGGAGATTTTGGGTGTTACAGTTTCCATGAGACAAAGAACTATACTATGGGAGAGGGCGGTGCAATCCTTTTTAACAGGGATGAATATCTGGAGAAGGCAGAGATCCTGAGAGAAAAGGGAACTGACAGAAGTAAGTTTTTCCGCGGACAGATTGACAAGTACCGCTGGATAGATTATGGTTCTTCCTATCTTCCAAGTGAACTGAATGCAGCATATCTTTATGCACAGCTGGAAGCAAGAGATCAGATTTTTGCCAAAAGAATGGAGATATACAATTATTATCATAAAAATCTGGCCCATCTTGCACAGGAAGGTAAGATCGAACAGCCTTATGTGCCGGAGGAATGCAGCCACAATGCCCATATGTATTATATCAAGGTGCGTGATATGCAGGTAAGAACCCGGCTGATTGCTTACCTTCGGGAAAAAGGAATCTGCAGCGTATTTCATTACGTGCCTCTTCATTCTGCACCTGCGGGACAGAAATTTGGAAGATTTTCAGGGGAAGATGTTTATACTACAAAGGAAAGTGAACGTCTGTTGAGACTGCCGATGTTTTATAATCTGGATATGGAGGATGTGAAGTATATCACAGATACCATAGCTTCTTTTGACGGATTCTGATAATCGTGTGCCGCAAGTCTGTTTCAGTAATCTGCTTGTCGGCACACCGGACGGAAAACAGAGACATATATTAAGAGGAAATATTATGAAAAAATGGAAACATTTATTAAAGGCTGTTATGGCTGTGGGAGTCATTGCAATGACTGCTGTTCAGATCTGCGCTGCTGCGGAGGGAACTGCGCAGGCTGCTGTTTCAGAGGTTACACCCGTATCCATTTCAACCAATGAGATTTCAGGCTGGCCGGCAGGTCCTGAGATTACATCTGAGACAGGGGTACTGATGGATGCAGACAGCGGAACTCTTCTGTACAGCAAGGGCGGAGATGAAATCCGTTATCCGGCAAGTATTACCAAAATCATGACACTGCTTCTGGCAGTGGAGAATTGTTCCCTGAAAGAAGATGTTGTCTTTACGGAAACAGGAACACGTGATATCAGTTGGGATTCCGGCAATATTGGAATGCAGGTGGGAGAAGTGATGAGCATGAGAGCATGCCTTTATGCACTTGTGATCCGCTCTGCAAACGAGGTCGCAGCCCAGATCGCAGAACATGTAGGTGGCACAGAGCAGCACTTTGTAGATATGATGAATGAACGTGCGGCTCAGATCGGATGCACGAACACACATTTTGTAAACGCCAGTGGTCTTCCGGATCCTGACCACTATTCTACTGCACATGACATGGCGTTGATCATGCGGGAAGGTCTGAAGAATAAGAAATTCCGCAGGATCATCGGCACTACAGATTATACGATCAAACCTACGAACATGAACAGTGAATCAAGGGTACTGCATACGCATCATCCGATGCTTGCCCCGGAGAGCAGCTATCATTATGATGGCTGTATTGGCGGCAAGACAGGATATACCAGTGAGGCAGGAAACACTCTTGTGACAGCAGCAGAGAAGAATGGAACTACCTATATTACAGTGACAATGAAGGCGGCAGACCTTGCAGTTGCCAGTACGGATTCCACAGCACTGTTCAACTATGGTTATCAGAATTTCACAAAAGCACAGGTAAATGGTGGAGAAGTATTAGTTCCAAACGGAGTGACTGTGGATAACCTGACCGTTCAGGAAAATCCACGGAATGGAAATACAGTAAATGATTACTATTATAATGATTATCTGCTGGGAAGCGTTGAAGTTCCGGAAGCTACACCTACACCGGAACCTGCAGCGGATGCCCTTTCTGATACATCCGGAGGAAATACGGATCAGGCGGATCAAAATGAGAAATCAGATACTGTCGGAGAAGAAAAAACTTCTGCAGAAATGCCAAAACTGCGAAAAATACTTCTGATCATAGGAGCGGCAATGCTTCTTCTTATTATCATTCTGAGCATTGCACTTGCAAAAAAGGAAAAAAGATATTATGGCTAAGTCTGCATACTATAGCAATCCTCTAAAATAATGCATCTTAATCCAGTCCATCAGAGTGTGAAATCCTGCGTCAGATATCTTTGCCGTGCGTCAGCACGCCTGCAGATATCTTCCTTGTCTTTCGCACGCTGCTGAACTGTCTTAAATGCATTATTTACGAGGATTGCTATGGGTGGATTTATGCGAATAGATATAACAGAAACACAGAGAAAGTTAAAGAAAAGAGGAAAATAAAATGGGAAAAATCAAAGTTACAGAATGTGGTGGAATTAAGGGATTAAAAGTGGTAGAACCTACAGTTTTCGGAGATGCCAGAGGATATTTCATGGAAACCTACAATTACAATGATTTCAAAGAAGCAGGAATTGATGTCGAATTTGTACAGGATAATCAGTCAAGCTCACATAAGGGTGTACTTCGCGGACTCCATTTCCAGATCAATTATCCACAGGATAAACTGGTACGTGTTGTAAATGGTGAGGTATTTGATGTGGCAGTAGATCTTCGTGAAGGTTCAGAAACATATGGCAAATGGTTTGGAGTCGTACTTTCTGCTGAAAACAAGAAACAGTTCTTCATTCCGAAAGGATTTGCACATGGTTTCCTTGTACTTTCCGAGCATGCGGAATTTGTTTACAAATGCTCTGATTTCTATCATCCAAATGATGAGGGCGGCCTGATCTGGAACGATCCGGATATCGGAGTTGAATGGCCGATTCCGGAAGGAATGGAATTAAGCTTTTCTGACAAAGATACCAAATGGGGAAGCTTTAAAGAGTACCGTAAATAGGAGAATGAGCGATTGAATACAATTTTTTCTTTACCGATGGATATTTATAAGAACAGACGGCTTGTTGCAAAGCTTGCAAAGAATGATTTCAAAACAAGATATGCAGGTTCTTATCTGGGAATTGTGTGGGCGTTTATCCAGCCTGTGATCACGATCCTGGTATACTGGTTTGTATTCTCTGTAGGTTTTCGTTCCGGAACAGGGGATCTGGGAGTTCCTTTTGTTCTTTATCTGGTAGCAGGTATTGTGCCATGGTTCTTTTTCCAGGATGCGCTGATAGGGGGGACAAATTCTCTGCTGGAATACAATTATCTGGTAAAAAAAGTCGTTTTTAATATCAGTGTGCTTCCGGTAGTCAAGATCATTTCTGCCATGTTTGTGCATGCATTCTTTGTGTTGTTTACAATCATCCTGTATGCAGCGTATGGGAAATTTCCTGATTTCTATTATCTGCAGATTATTTATTACAGTGTATGTGTGTTCATTCTGGTATTGGGCTTATCCTATGCCACAAGTGCAATCGTTATTTTTTTCAGAGATCTGACCCAGATCATCAACATTGTGCTTCAGGTAGGAGTCTGGCTGACTCCGATCATGTGGATCGTTGAGGCTTCACCTCTGATGGGACATCCTGTGATCATGAAGATCCTGAAACTGAATCCGATGTATTATATTGTTTCCGGATACAGAGATACATTCCTGATGAAAACCTGGTTCTGGGAACATGCAGGATGGACGGTCTATTTCTGGATATTTACAATTCTGTGTTTCCTGTTCGGAAGCTGGGTATTTAAACGTCTGCGCATTCATTTTGCAGATGTATTGTAACTAGTACAGCGAATATTAATATAGCAGAAACTTAATTTTCGCTGTACTGGTAAGCGTGAAATAAGTCAGAGGAAGATGAAAAACACAGGAACATAACAGAAAGGAAATCACGTGGAGAACAAGAAAGTAATTCAGGTGAAGGATCTCACCAAAATGTATAAATTATATGATAAGCCTTCGGACAGACTGAAAGAAGCGCTGGGGCTTACCAGAAAGAAACTTTATAAAGAGCATTATGCACTTCATGATGTAAATTTTGATATTTATGAAGGAGAATGCGTGGGAATTATCGGAACCAACGGTTCCGGTAAATCCACGATCTTAAAGATCATCACCGGTGTCCTGACTCCCACAGCAGGGGAAGTAAAGGTAGACGGACGAATTTCCGCACTGCTGGAACTGGGAGCCGGATTTAACATGGAATATTCAGGTCTTGAGAATGTATACCTGAATGGAACCATGATCGGTTTTTCAAAAGAAGAGATTGATGCCAGACTGAATGATATTCTGGAATTTGCGGACATTGGAGACTTTATCCACCAGCCTGTAAAGACTTATTCCAGCGGTATGTTCGTGCGTCTGGCTTTTGCTGTTGCGATCAATATTGATCCGGAGATCCTGGTGGTAGATGAGGCGTTGTCTGTGGGCGACGTGTTCTTTCAGGCAAAATGTTATCACAAGTTTGAGGAATTTAAGAAACAGGGAAAGACGATCCTGTTTGTAAGTCATGATCTTGGAAGCGTTTCCAAGTATTGTGACAGAGTTATTCTTTTGAACAAAGGGGTAAAGATGGATGAAGGTTCACCAAAGCAGATGGTTGACCTGTACAAACAGCTTCTGGTAGGACAGAATCCTGTAAAACAGAATGAATCTGACAGTACAGAGCAGATTGTGGCAGAGGACAGTGAAGGACTGGGAGATTTTCAGGTAAATCCCAATATGCTGGAATATGGAAGTCGTATTGCTGAGATCACAGATTTCAGAGTCATTGATGATAAAGGAAGATGTTCCAATACTGTTGAAAAGGGAAGCTGCTTCAAAATTCGTATGAAAGTCCGGTTTAATGAAGAGATTCAGGAGCCGATCATGGCATACACATTTAAAAATATTCAGGGTACGGAAATCACAGGTACCAATACCATGTATGAAAATGCAAAGATAGAACACTCCGGAAAAGGGGATATATGTACTGTAACATTTACACAGAACATGAACCTTCAGGGCGGTGAGTATCTCCTGTCATTTGGATGTACAGGGTATAAAAACGGAGATTTTACGGTATTCCACAGACTTTATGACGCATGTAACATAACAGTTATTTCCAGTAAAAATACAGTTGGATTCTATGATATGGATTCAAAGGTGGAAGTACGGTGCGAAGAACAGGTCTGAGAAAGTTATGATGACAAATATCAGTGCGAAAAAATAATCAGCGCGAGGACTATATATGGAAGAAAAAATCGGGAAAGTAATTCTGGATACCACGTGCTATCCGGGAAAAGATCTATACAGTGATGGTGCGATAGAGGATGAAATGCTTGCAATTTCCAGAGATTTTGCACCGGAAGAATTTAACAGAGTGATCAGTGAGAGAAAGAGCTGGCCAATTCTTTATCATTTTTCTCATATCAGGGAGAATATTCTGAGCTGGATTCCCTTTACAGGAGAAGAGAAGGTTCTGGAGATTGGTTCCGGATGTGGTGCTGTGACAGGAGCTCTCTGTGAAAGGGTGAAGGAAGTTACCTGCATCGAGCTTTCTATGAAAAGAAGTAAGATCAATGCATACAGACATCAGGATCAGGATAATCTTAAGATCCTTGTGGGAAACTTTCAGGAGATCGAGAAAAACCTTACTGAGAAATACGACTATATCACTTTGATCGGTGTATTTGAGTATGGAGAATCCTATATCCGGAGTGAGAATCCCTATGTGGACTTTCTCAGGATCATATCAAAGCATCTGAAGCCGGATGGAAAGATCATTCTGGCCATTGAGAACAGACTGGGACTGAAATACTGGGCCGGATGTACAGAGGACCATTTTGGAACTTTATTCGAAGGAATCCAGGGATACTCCAAAACAAAAGGAGTTAAAACTTTTTCAAGAAAAGAATTTAATGGAATTTTGGAGAAAGCAGGAAACTTAAAAGCCGACTGGTATTATCCATATCCGGATTACAAATTTCCAATGACTATTCATTCAGACAGACATCTCCCTGCAAGCGGAGAGCTGCATATGAGGGACTACAATTTTGACAGACTCCGTCTGGATCTGTTTCAGGAATCTCAGGTGTATAATACACTTTTGAGCAATGATCTTTACCCGCAGTTTGCCAATTCCTTTCTTCTTGTGATCGGAAAAGAACAGCCACAGACAGCACCGGTTTATGTGAAGTTTTCCAATGAGAGAGATCAGAAGCTCTCCATTTATACGGAAATCAGTGAAGCAGCAGATGGGCAGCTGACTGTGAAGAAAGTACCGTCGCAGAAGAAAGCGGCAGCTCATGTACGGAATCTGGGAACTATCTGCGAAGAACTGACCGGAATGTATAAAGAAGAGGAAATTGAAGTAAACCGCTGCCGGATCAAAGGTGACTGTGCGCAGCTGGAATATCTGACAGGTATCACCCTGGAAGATAAGCTGGATCATCTTCTGGAAGAAGGCAGAACAGAGGAACTGGAGAAATTATTCTTCTCTTATATACAGAAAGTAAAGAATATTCATGAGAAGAAACCCTTTGAGAAAACACCGGAATTTGTAAGGGTATTTGGAAATGTAAACCTGCGTTCTGATTTGAAATGTACAGAAATATCCAATATTGATTTTGTTCCTGCAAATATTATCCTCTCTGAGAATAAAGTATCTGTGATCGACTATGAGTGGACCTTTGCATTTCCTGTACCTTCACAGTTCCTGGTTTACAGGATGATCTTTTATTATCTGGAACTGAATGACAAACGGGGAATACTTAAAGAACGGGATTTCTATGAGAAAGCAGGAATCCTGCCTGAAGATATAGAAGTTTATGTGGAGATGGAACATAATTTCCAGCAGTATATTCTGGGTGAGCATACAGCAATGAGAAATATGTATGCCCAGATCTCTCCGGGCCGGGTGGAAGTAGAAGATTATTACAGAGAAAAGAAACAGGAATCTCTAGAAATGCTTCAGATTTTCTGGGATAACGGAAAGAGCTTTAATGAGGCTGATTCTGTGAGATATCTGTTCAGAAACGGGAAAATTCAGACGGAGTTTGAACTTCCGGAGAATACCACAATGCTTCGCCTTGATCCGGGCGAAATGTCCAAGGGACTTAAGATTGTAAAGCTGACATGGGAAGATGAAAGTCAGGTAAAGTTTCACACAGATGGCTGTGAAGTGTCCTCCGGAGAATTCTATTTTGGCGGTGACGATCCGCAGATCATAGTAGATTCTGTTCCTGAGAACAGAAAGTCCATAAAGATTGAAATGGAGATTCTGGACCGGAAAACCACAGAAAAGAAATTCTGGAAAGTATACGCAGAGCAGAAAAGGGCAATGGAGCAGATGAGTCAGGAGCTTGCGCAGAAGAAAGCTCTGGTCGATCAGGTGGAAGGCAGTAAGGCATGGAAAGTGTATCGTGCCATCAAAAGGGTTTAGTTATGGGAAATATACTTTGGAGTGTAGATAAAAAAATATACAGTGACAAAGAAGATCATACTCTGGCCATTACCGGATGGGCGATAACCAGAGATCAGTCAGAATGTGATTTCATTCTTTATGGCTCGGGAAAGGAACTCTCCGTTCCTGAACCTTCACGTTGTGAAAGAGCGGATGTTGCCAAAGATTTAAAAGAAACAAAAGATATAAAAGAAGTGGGAAATGTCGGATTCACAGTAAAGATACCGGAAATTATAAAACTTGCAGAAGAACATGAGAAACTGCAGCTTGCGCTGAGAGCAGGAGATGAAAAAGAAATCATCTGGGAAGCCACAGCTGCAGAAGTGAAGGACTTTTGTGAGGAAAGTCTTATTGAATATCATATTGATGAGGAACAGATCACACAGGAGAGTATCCTGACAGTCAGAGGCTGGGTTGTAAACCAGCTGGAGCCGGATGAGATATTTGTACAGGGTACAGATGGGAAGGTTCTGGAATGTACGATCACCAGACAAAGACGTCCGGACGTGGAAGAGGCAAAGGGGATTTCCGAAGAAGAGAAAAGAAATCTGGGATTCAGTATTACTGTCAATCTGGAGAATACAAACGATCAGAATATCTGCATCTGTTTCAGGGGAAAAAATGTACAGAAAATTTATACTGTAAATGTAAAAAAAATAAAACGGGAAAATACCGGACTGTATCAGCAGATGAAACTGCTGTCTCTGAAGAACAGGCAGAAGAATCAGGAATATATAAAGAAAAACGGTATTGGAAGATTTATCCGTTATGTGAGAAATTCCCAGCTTAAGGACGGAGATCAGGATTATGAAGACTGGCTGAAAGATCATGTCGCATTCCGAAAGGAATTAAAAAGACAGAGAACTGCTGTTTTTTCTTATTCACCGTTGATCAGTATTGTGATGGTGGTGACGGATACAGATGAACAAAGGTTAAAAAGTGTGATCGATGCTTATACAGAACAGACCTATGGTAACTGGCAGCTGTGTCTGGCAGATGCATGTGAGGGAGAGGAAACAGGAGAGTTTCTGCGGAAAAAATATAAAAAAGAGATTCGCCTTTCCTATAAGAAGGTTACGGAAAATAATGGCATTTCGGGAAATCTTAATGCATCTCTGAAACTTGCAATGGGAGAGTATGTTCTGTTTGCCGGTCAGGAGATCATACCTGAACCTGATGCACTTTTTCAGATGGTCAAAGCGATCACAGAGAAAAAAGCGGATATGATCTATACAGATGAAGATGAGATCAGCGCAGACGGAAAACATTATTCTGAGCCGGAATTCAAGCCGGATTTCAATCTGTTCAGATTAAGGGAAAATAATTATATCGGACAGTTCTGGGCAATCCGGAAGGAAATTCTGGAACAGGCCGGAAAGTTTGATCCGGAATATGATGGTGCACAGGATTATGATATGCTCTTAAGATGCAGTGAGCAGGCAGAAAATATTGTGCATATTCCAAAGATCCTCTGTCATTCCATGAAAGCAGAGAACCTGATCACAGAAGAACAGGAGAAGAAAAACTGGGAAGCAGGCAGAAAGGCACTGGAGGAGCATTACCGCAGGGCGGAGGTTTCTGCAACAGCGGAACTTGCAGACAAGAAGGGATGGTACAGAAGCCATCTGACTATTTCCGGCGAACCGATGATTTCTGTGATCATTCCAAGTAAAGATCACATTAATGATCTGGAACTGTGTATTTCATCCATAGAAGAGAAGACAACATGGAAGAATTACGAGATCATTATTGTTGAGAACAACAGTGTGGAAAAAGAAACCTTTGTATACTATGAGACACTGAAAAACAGATACCCAAATGTAAGGATCCTTACATGGAAAAAAGAATTCAATTATTCTGCGATCAATAACTTTGCAGTAAGAGAGGCGCAGGGAGAATATCTGCTGTTTCTTAACAATGATGTGGAAATCATTACAGAGAACTGGCTTGAAGAAATGCTTCAGCTTTGTCAGCAAAAAGACGTGGGAATGGTCGGTGCGAAACTGTATTATCCGGATGATACCATTCAGCATGCAGGAGTGGTAGTTGGTCTTGGTGGAGTTGCTGCCCATGTATTATGTAAACTTCCCCGGGATGCGGAAGGATATATGGGACGTCTGCGCTGTGTGCAGGAGATAAGTGCAGTCACTGCCGCCTGCATGATGGTAAAGACTTCTGTTTTTAAAGCAGTTGGAGGATTTGACGAGGAGCTGAAGGTTGCATTTAATGATATTGACCTCTGTATGAAAGTGAGAAAATATGGAGTGAAAATTATATTCACACCGTATGCAGAACTGTATCATTATGAATCCAAATCCAGAGGAATGGAAGATACACCGGAGAAACAGCTGCGTTTTTCCAGAGAAGTAAACTGTTTCCGGAGAAAATGGGAAAGAGAGCTCCTGAAAGGAGATCCCTATTATAATCCCAATCTGACATTAAACAACACAGACTGTTCTCTGAGAAAACAGGAGAAGAACGGAGATTAACATGCCTAAGGAAATATTTGAAGTAGTAAGAGAAAGATTTCATTTATCAGACAGGACACAGTATATTGTGCAGGGACACTGGCCGAAAGATGCGGTGATGGAGGCATATCTGGATCAGCACAAACTGAAGGTGTCTGTGAAAGAAAATGAAAATGTAAGTGCACTGGAACGTTTTAAAGATCCGGAGAAAATGCAGGGAATACAGATTACGGCAACTGTTCAGATACCGGAAAATCTGGAGGGGTATCATAAGCTTGTGATCTATGAGAAGTTTCCGGATAAAAAACATGTCTGGTTTTCCATCACTGCCGGTGAACTGGATAAAAAAAGAGATAAACCGCAGGTATATTTTGAAGAAGAGAGTGCAGAACAGGGAACTGTACGGATCAGAGGGTGGGCCATTGCACCGAAGCCTGTGACTGTCCGTATCTTTGATGCGGATAAAAAGCCGGTTGCCGCTGAAATCCAGAGAACAGACAGGGTGGATGTCAACCAGCTGTTTGAAGAAGCACAGGATCCGGGAAAGACAGGATTCTTCTCTGAGATCACCAACGTTTCGGGAAAATGCTTGTATGTAGTGTTTTATGCAGGCGAGAAGAAAACTGTACATGTGGTTCCTCTGAGAAAAGCTGATATTCTGGCAAGGAAATTAGACAAATATGTAGAAAAAGGAATCCGCTACTGGAAATCTCAGGGTGCGGCGGCTCTTGCTGAGAAGGTAGTGACAAAGGTTAAAAATGTACGTCAGGGACCGCCATCCTATCAGAAATGGATCAGACATCATCTGCCGGACAGGAACGAACTGGAGAAACAGAAGAAAACATCCTTTGGATACAGACCCAAGATTTCTTTTGTAGTACCGCTGTATAAGACACCGGAGAAATATCTCAGAAGACTGACAGAATCATTTCAGGAACAGACTTATTCAAACTGGGAACTTTGTTTCTCTGACGGAAGCGGCGCACAGTCACCGCTGACGGAATTGTTAAAAGAACTGACAGCGAAGGATAACAGAATTAAATACGTTTCTCATGAGGAGCCGCTTCAGATTTCAGAGAATACCAACAGTGCCATTGAAATTGCAACAGGTGATTTCATTGCCTTTGCAGACCATGATGATGAGCTGACGCCGAATGCATTATTTGAATGTGTGAAAGCAATAAATGAGAAGCCGCAGACACTGGTGATCTACACAGATGAAGATAAGATGTCTATGGATGGACATAAATTCTTTCAGCCGCATTTTAAACCGGACTATAATCCGGATTTGCTGTGTACGGTCAATTATATCTGCCATCTGTTTGTGGTATCACGAAAAGTAATTGAAAAAGTTGGCGGGCTGCGAAGTGAGTTTGACGGTGCACAGGATTATGATTTTGTGTTACGCTGTGTGGAAGCAGTAAAGGATGAAGAAATCTGTCATATTCCAAAAATCCTGTATCACTGGCGTTGCCATGAGGACTCCACAGCAGAGAATCCCGAGAGCAAGCTTTATGCCTTTGAAGCCGGAAGACGTGCAGTACAGGCTCACTATGAGAGAACAGGAATCCACGCAGAGGTTTTTAAGGGTGAATATCTGGGGCTGTACAGAACGAAGTTTATCAGAGATTATGATCCGCTGATTTCTATTATTATTCCGAATAAAGACCATATTGATGATCTGAAGAGATGTATGGAATCCATTGAACAGAAATCTACGTACAAAAATTATGAGTACATTATTGTAGAGAATAACAGTACAGATTCTGCTACTTTTGAATATTACAAAAAACTGGAGGCAGAGAATCCGAAGGTTCGCATGGTATACTGGGACGGAGTCTTTAACTATTCTGCCATTAATAACTATGGTGCATCTTTTGCAAAGGGTGAGTATCTGCTTCTGCTTAACAATGATACAGAGATCATTAATCCGGACTGTCTGGAAGAACTCCTGGGTTATTGCATGCGTAAAGATGTAGGCGCAGTGGGTGCAAGACTTTATTATGAGGATGATACGATCCAGCATGCAGGTGTTGTGATCGGTTTTGGCGGAATTGCAGGACACTGTTTTGTCCAGCAGAAGAGAGGTACCACCGGATATTGTCACAGAATTATCTGTGCACAGGATTACAGTGCGGTTACAGCTGCCTGCATGATGGTGAAGAAATCTGCATTTGATGCAGTTGGAGGACTTTCAGAGGAACTGGCTGTTGCATTTAATGATATTGATTTCTGCATGAAGCTGAGAAAGGCGGGATATCTGATCGTGTATAATCCATATGCGGAATTATACCATTATGAATCCAAATCCAGAGGTCTTGAGGATACTCCGGAAAAAGTGGCACGATTTAACAAAGAAATTGCCACCTTTGAGAAAAAATGGCCGGAGATCCTGAAGAACGGAGATCCTTATTATAACCCCAATCTTACTCTGAAGAGCCAGGACTTTTCTCTGAAAAGAATCTGAAGATGAAATTGCTATAAAATGAATGTGAAAGAAGATATGTTAAAGAAAAAGAAAGAGATCAATGAAAAAACAGAAATTTTCATTTTTGTATTTCTGGCGTTTATCCTGCTGACAACCTGGGCGATGACACAGCCTTTTAATTCAGGGCCGGATGAACAGATGAGATATTATGTTGCAGATTACATTTATAAACATCATGGAGCTCTTCCGGGGGGAGATGATCCGGCTGTCAGGAATAAAGTGTGGGGAATTTCCTATGCATATTATCCGGTTGTATCTTATATCGTGTCTGCATTATTTATGAGAATATCCCGGCTTTTTGCAGATCCGGGATACTCCATGTTCAAAATTGCACGTATGGCAGATGTACTGTTTGTCACAGGTGCAGTGTATTTTGTTGTAAAAGCTTCGGGCAAACTGTTTCCGAAAGAAAAATATTCCAGAGAAGTTAGATGGCTGTTTGCAGCACTGGCAGGATTTATGCCGCAGGCAATCTTTATGGGAACTTATGTGAATACAGACTCACTGGCACTGCTGGCAGCAGCCATGATCTTGTATGCATGGGTCTCTTATCTGAGAGAAGACTGGACATGGAAAAACTGTATACTCCTTGCAGTGGGAATGGCCGTATGTGCATTGTCTTATTATAATGCATACGGTTGGATACTCTGCAGTTTTTTCTTCTTCTGTTTTACGGTATTACTCTGCAGAGAAGAAGCTTTTTCACAGAGAGTTCGTTTCCTTTTCAGCAGAGGAGCAGTGATCGCAGCAGTTACTTTAGTTCTCTGCGGCTGGTGGTTCATCCGTAACGCAGTTTTGTATAACGGAGATTTCCTGGGAAGGAAATCCTGTGCGGAATGTGCGGAAAAATATGCTCAGAAGGATTACAGACCTTCACTGTATCCGACGCCTGCAAAGCTGGGATGGAACTGGAAAGATATTATCCTTTATCAGGATCCCGGCTGGTATCATAACTGGATTCTGACAGTGTGTGTAAGTTTCATCGGTACTTTTGGACAGATGGAAATTTATATGCCATATACGGTCAGCAAACTGTATATGCTGTTCTTTGCTGTTGGAATCATCAGTGTATTTTTTGTAAAAGAGACATTTGATCTGAGAAAAAAAATGTATGTTGCACAGCGGAAAGCAGTTGGAAATGACAGATGGAAGATTAAAACAAAGGTGATATCCCGAGAGTGGAATAAAGAAGGTATTTTCCATTTGATGATGGTATTTCTGATTATGATTCCGGTATTTCTGTTTCTGTATTATGTTTATTACAGTGATAATCAGCCACAGGGAAGATATCTTATGCCTGCATTATATCCTCTGATGTACTTTGTTACGCTGGGCTGGAATAATATTCTGACAAAAACAGTGAAAAATGAAAAGGTGCGGAGTCTGATATACAGAGTACTGACTGTACTGCTGGTGATTTCGCCATTTGCCTGCTGGGCATTTTTAATCTTGCCTTAAAAGAAATAAAGGGACTGCCGCATGAAAAGCTTTTGCGGAAGTCCCTTAAATTTATCTATTTTATCTATCAAAGAAATGGTTACTGTCTGGTATTCAGAAGTAGGCTTCAGGATTTGATCACTTTGATCATCAGGAACAGGAAAAACAGCAGGAATGCTGCCCCAATCGCCCCGATGATATAATAAGGAGCAGTTGTATGGGAAGCAGAATATGCCTGTGCTGCCTCCATATTCTTCTGACTGGTTACTGCGGCATCATTTGTCTGCTGCTCTGCGTCTTCCAGAATAGCAGTTCCTACAGGAGTTCCTCCAAAGTAATACTGGCGTGTGATCTGTCCGTCAGAAGAAGTATCTTCTGTGGTCAGATTATCTTCTGTGGCACCGTTTGGTGCAATGACTGTACCACCGGAAAGACGGTTAAAATCATCGTCTGCGATGGTAAGGGGTGCAAAATTGTCAAAACCATAATTGAGAAGCGCGATCGCTTCATTATCGGTAACACCGGATGCGCCATTTAATACAATGCATACCAGCTTCATGTTATTTTTGGAAGCTTCACATACCAGGGTACTTCCGGAAGCTTCTGTGTACCCTTCCTTACCGCCGATACAGGGTTTATAATAACCGTCGCTGGTGCTGTTTATCATGGTAAAATTGTTTGTGAGTACACGTTCACCGCCGGAAACATTTGTTGCCGGAAGTGTATAGGAAGTAGTTGCTGCAATGGTGCGGAAAGTGTCATTTGCCATAGCTGCTTCCATGATCAGAGCCATATCATGGGCGGTGATATGCTGGTTCTCGTCAGGAAGGCCGGTAGGATTGGTAAAGACAGTATTGGTGCAGCCAAGTTCCTGTGCCCGGGTATTCATTATCTGTACAAAAGCATCCACAGAACCTCCCACATGTTCAGCTACCTGCAGTGCGATATCATTGGCAGAGGCAACCATGATGGCATATAAACATTGTTCCATGGTGAAAACCTCATCTAACTGTGAGGAAATATTGGCTCCTCCGTCAGTAACACCGGAAACACCGGTTGCAGTCATGGTTACCTGTTCATCCAGACTGCTGTTCTCAAGAGCAACCAGGCAGGTCATGATCTTGACTGCGCTTGCAGGGTAAAGGGGCTGATCTGCATTTTTGGAATACAGGACTGTGTTAGTGGAAGTTTCCATTACAATTGCTGCGGCAGACGAAATATCGGAAGCCTGGGGCCATCCGTCGATACCGTTGGTGACTACGACAGACGGATCTGCTGTCTGTGCGGCGGCGTCTGTATCCTGAGCTGTTTCTTCAGCAGCAGATACCGGAAACTGTGAAAACATGGTGACAGCACCAAGTCCCAGAGCCAGCAGGGCTGCAGTGATTCTTTTTTTCTTTATCATCATGGTATATAATACTCCTGTGCATAAGAATGTTGAAAAGTAACTGTTCATTGTATGTGAACAGTTACATAAAAACGATAACATAAAAACAATAACAGTATAACACATTTCTCTCCTTTCTTGCAAAAAATATCATACAATGTTAAAATAAAAAATCATAGTAAAAATCGAGGTTATCATATGAGTAAAAAACCATCTGCAGGAGGAAAAATCCAGTGGACGAAAATGTTCAGGAAGCTTTCCCCCTATACGATCCGGAAAGGGTTCCGCTACATGAAGCATTATGGACCAAAGGAATTCTGGATCAGGCTGCATGAACGTTTTGAACCGGAAGAAGTACCATATGGTCTATGGTACCGGGCTTACATTCCGACGGAGGAAACACTGGAAACACAGAGGAAACAGAAATTTGATTATTCACCGCTGATCAGCATTGCAGTTCCGGCTTATCAGACACCTGTAGAATTTTTGAGACAGATGATAGAATCACTGATCGTTCAGACTTATTCAAACTGGGAGCTGTGTATCGTAAATGCAAGTCCTGACAATGAGGAGATGCAGAAAGTACTGGCAGAATATTCAGCCGGAGATTCCCGGGTAAGATTCTGCAATCTCAAAGAGAACCTTGGCATTGCAGAGAATACAAACCGCGCGTTTGCAATGACAAAAGGTGAATTTGTGGGGCTTCTTGACCATGATGACCTGCTGGCACCCAATGCATTATATGAGATCGTGAAAATACTGCAGGATCATCCGCAGGCAGATGCGCTTTATACAGACGAGGATAAGGTTACAACAGAACTGGACGAGCATTTTCAGCCACATCTGAAACCGGATTTTAATCTGGATCTCCTGCGTTCCAATAATTATATCTGCCACTTTTTTGTAGTGCGAAAGAGTATTGTAGAAAAGGCCGGAGGTTTCCGAAAAGAATTCGACGGAGCTCAGGATTACGATTTTATCTTCCGCTGTACGGAGAATGCCGGAGAGGTTTTACATGTTCCGGAAATCCTGTATCACTGGAGAACACACAAAGCCTCCACTGCAGATAATCCTGCCAGTAAAATGTACGCATTTGAAGCCGGCAAGAGAGCAATAGAAGCTCATCTTGAGAGAACAGGTACAAAAGGCGAGGTAAGCCATACACAGGATCTGGGCTTTTACCGGGTGAAATATCCGGTGCAGGGAAAACCTCTGGTGTCTGTTATCATACCAAACAAAGACGAGAAAGAGACTCTTCAGACCTGTCTGGAAATGCTGGAGAAGAATACCGGTTATCAGAATTTTGAAATCATAATCGTGGAGAATAACAGTACCACTGATGAGATTTTCCGATATTATAAAGAGCTTTCCGGAAACCGGAAGATCCATCTTTTGAGATGGGGAAAAGAATTTAATTATTCTGCCATCAATAACTTTGCTGCGGCGCATGCAAAGGGAGAATATCT
Source organism: Blautia sp. 1001283B150304_161114_C9 (assembly GCF_015668165.1). Lineage (NCBI taxonomy): Bacteria > Bacillati > Bacillota > Clostridia > Lachnospirales > Lachnospiraceae > Blautia > Blautia sp. 1001283B150304_161114_C9. Next base: position 55,636 of record NZ_JADPGO010000017.1, read on the forward strand.
GCTTTTCCTGAATAATGATGTAAAATCCATCAATCCGGACTGGCTGGAAGAAATGCTTGGAGTGTGTCAGCGTCCGGAAGTGGGCGGTGTCGGAGCAAAGCTCATTTATCCGGATAATACAATCCAGCATGCAGGATGTGTGATCGGAATGGGCGGTATTGCGGGGCATATGTTCGTAGATATGCCTGCGGACCGTACCGGCTATCTGCATAAGGCATCCCTTCTTCAGGATATGAGTGCAGTGACTGCCGCCTGTCTGTTGATGAAGAAAGAGGTTTTTGAGCAGGCAGGAGGATTTACAGAAGAACTGGCTGTGGCATTTAATGATGTGGATCTTTGCCTGAAAGTAAGAAAAAACGGCTATCTGATCGTATATGATCCCTATGCGAAGCTTTATCATATGGAATCAAAGACCAGAGGAGCTGAAGACAGCAAGGAGAAAGTGCGCCGTTTTCAGACGGAGATTGAATATATGCGATGTCACTGGATAGACATTCTCAAAAACGGAGATCCCTGTTATAACAAAAACCTGTCTCTTACCAAATGGAATTATTCTCTGAAGCCAATCCCGGGAATGGAGACAGAAGCAGGACAGAAAAAAGAGAAGACAGGGAGGAAATCATGCAGGAAGTATCAGTGATCATTCCGAATTTTAATGGGATGGCTTATCTGGATGGCGTACTTGCAGGTCTGGAGTGTCAGACTGTAAGCAATTTTGATGTAATTCTTGTGGATAATGGATCCAATGACGGAAGCTGTGCTTTTGTTGCTGCAAGGTATCCATGGGTCCATCTGATCGAACTGCCGGAGAATTTCGGATTCTGTAAAGCGGTCAATGAAGGGATCAGAGCATCACGCTCACCTTATGTACTGCTTTTAAACAATGATATTGAAGTAACGGAGAATTTTATAGAAGAAATGCTGTCAGCCATCAAAAGGCATCCCAAAGCTTTCTCCTGTGCTGCCAGAATGATTCAGTTTCATGACAGGGACAGGCTGGATGATGCAGGAAACTATTACTGCGCGCTTGGATGGGCTTATGCAAGAGGTAAGGGGAAAAATATCCATACCTATGAAAAGGAAGAGAAGATTTTTGCTTCCTGTGCAGGAGCTGCTATTTACAGAAAGAAGATCTTTGATGAACTGGGATATTTTGACGAAGAACATTTTGCATATCTGGAGGACATGGACGTGGGATACCGGGCCAGGATCTACGGATATGAAAACTGGTATGCACCTGATGCCATGGTATACCATGTGGGAAGCGGTACCAGCGGATCCAGATATAATCAGTTCAAGATCCGGTATTCTTCCAGAAATAATATTTATCTGATATACAAAAATATGCCGGTGTTACAGATTATTATCAATCTTCCGTTTCTTGTTGCAGGATTTGGAATCAAAATTCTGTTTTTTACGCTGAAAGGATTCGGAAGAGAGTATATTGCGGGAATTAAGAATGGATTCCAGATCAGTAAAAAAAATCATAAAATACCTTTTAAATTTCAAAATCTGTCAAACTATTTTAGGATTCAAGTTGAATTGTGGGTGAATATCTTCAGGCGTTTGTGCGGATGATAAGAAAGAAAGATAAATTTTTATTGCTTTTATAAAACAACTATTATAATATAGAAACGATAAAAAAATGAGGTGACAAAAGATTGCTAAAGGACAATGAAAAGAATTTCAGTCGTCTCCATATGATCATTGATGCAATTGTACTGGTACTGTCATATTTTCTGGCATGGCTGATCCGTTTTGTTGGTCCTATGGCAGCAACAGCAGTCAGAACCAGAAGCTTTCAGCAGTATATGCTGATGCTGGTTTTTATTGTACCGGTTTATCTGTTGTTGTATCAGGCTTTCACATTGTATACTCCCATGCGGATGCAGGGGCGTCGGCTTGTATTGGCTAATATTGTAAAGGCCAACTCGCTTGGGCTCCTTATTCTGATGTTTACATTTTACATGATAGATGAGAGCGATTTTTCCCGTTCTACTTATATTATGTTTTATGTAATCAATATTGTGCTTCAGTGGTGTGCCCGAATGTTGATTTTCGCTCTTCTGAGAGATATGAGAGAGAAGGGACTGAATCAGAAACAGATGATCTGTGTGGGATACAGCCGCGCAGCAGAGGAATACATTGACAGAGTTCTTGCCAATCCTCAGTGGGGATATGTGATCCGCGGAATACTGGATGACAATGTTCCGGCAGGAACAGAATACAAGGGAATCAAAGTTCTTGGAAGGATTGCCAATCTGAATATAATACTTCCGGAGAACCGGCTGGATGAAATAGCGATCACTCTGGGCTTAAGTGAATATTACCGCCTGGAAGAGATTGTAGCACTGTGTGAAAAATCCGGAGTACACACCAAGTTTATCCCGGATTATAATAAGATCATTCCGACAAAACCATACACAGAAGATATACTGGGACTTCCGGTTATCAATATCCGTTATGTACCGTTGAACAATACATTCAATGCACTGGTCAAGCGGGCGATGGACATTGCAGGATCTATTGTTGGAATCATAGTAACCTCACCGCTGATGCTGTTAATGTGTGCTATCATTAAGCTGACATCACCGGGACCACTGATCTATAAACAGGAGAGGGTTGGACTTCATAACCAGACTTTTCGGATGTATAAGTTCCGTTCCATGGAAGTACAGCCGGAATCGGAAGAGAAGAAGGCATGGACAGTAAAGAATGACCCAAGAGTAACACCCATCGGAAAGTTTATGCGTCACACCAGTATTGATGAACTGCCACAGCTTTTCAACATACTGAAGGGTAACATGAGCCTTGTGGGACCACGACCGGAGCGGCCGTTTTTTGTAGAGAAATTCAGAGAAGAAATCCCGAGATATATGGTGAAACATCAGGTTCGCCCGGGACTTACCGGCTGGGCTCAGGTGAATGGTTACCGCGGAGACACATCCATAAGAAAAAGAATCGAATATGACCTTTATTACATTGAAAACTGGAGCATAGGGCTGGATATCAAGATTATATTCCTTACATTTTTCAAGGGATTTATAAACAAAAATGCATATTAAGATAAGGGGAAAAAGTCATGGCTAAACCAGGAAAAAAGAAAAAAGTACTGTTTGTGCTTGAGATCATTGTACTGCTGCTGTTTATTGGCGGGCTGTATGTGTATGGACAGATTTCTTCCAGGCTGGATAAGATCGAGCAGCCGGAACTGAAAAAGGAAAAAATAGTCGTAAACCAGGAAGCACCAAAGATGACAGGATACAAGACCTATGTGCTGTTTGGTATTGATACCAGAGGGGAAGGCTCCCAGTATTCTGCACAGAACAGTGATACCATGATCATTGTGAGTGTAAACAATGATACAAAAGAAGTGCGTATGGTTTCCGTATACAGAGATACACTTCTCAATGTTGGAGATGATACCTATACGAAGGCAAATGCAGCCTATGCGCTGGGTGGTCCGGAACAGGCGATCACCATGTTAAATACAAACCTGGATCTGGATATTTCCGATTATGCGACGGCTGATTTTTCCGCACTTGTAGAAGTGATAGATGATCTTGGCGGTCTTGATATTCCGTTATCTTATGCGGAAATCGAACATATGAATAACTATTGCGTGGAAACATCCAAGCTGACAGGAAAAGATTACACTCCGCTCGAGAAACCGGAGCCAAAGCCGGAAGATCAGGAAGCAATTGTAGGAACTTATCATCTGAACGGCGTACAGGCGACATCCTATTGCCGTATCCGTTATACTGCAAGTCTGGATATGGGACGTACAGAGCGTCAGAGACGAGTACTTGGAATGCTCTTTGATAAGGCGAAGATAGCAGGCCTTTCTTCTATCTTTAAGATTATGGATGATGTATTCCCGATGGTTACAACATCTCTTTCAAAACAGGATATTCTGGGACTTATTCCGACTCTGATCGGATATAAATTTACAGACAGTACGGGATTCCCGCAGAAGTTTAAATTCTCCAATATCAAGGGAAGTATTATTGTTCCTACTGATCTTGAGAACAATGTAGTTGAACTTCACAAGTTCCTGTATGATGATCAGGATTATACTCCGTCTTCTGAGGTAGTGGCCCGCAGTAATAAGATACTTGAGATCGTCGGCGGAGAAAGTAAGCTGGATGATGCAGCCAAGACTACGACACAGGACACTGATACCACAAATGCAAATGACACTTTTGTATGGTCCGGCGATAATACCTCCGGCAGTACGGATAACAGCGGTGATTATGATTATGACAATGATTATGATAACGGCGGTTATGATGGCGGTTATGATAATGGCGGCGGAGATTATGGCGGCGGTGGCGATTATGATAACAGTGGTGATGACGGCAGTTATGATAATGGCGGCGATGACACCGGCAGTGACACTGGTGGTGGAGACTACGACGGCGGCGATGACACCGGTGGAGATGAGACCGGCGGAGATGAGACCGGCGGCGACGATGGATTCAGCGATGATTCAGCAGCAGATTCCGGAGCAAGTTCTGAAGAACAATAACAGGGAACTGCTATAAAAATATAAATAATAGAAAAGAGGACCATCTGTTGGAAAGGATGGTCCTCTTTTCAGATAAGGAGTGTTGAGGATGACGCATAAGGAAAAATATAATGGCACTGCGACAGTTGATGTAATCATTCCTGCCTATCGTCCCGGCAGAGAATTTGGAGAACTGCTGCACAGGCTGGAAGAACAGGAATACCGTCCCCGCAGGATTCTGGTTATGAATACGGGAGAGCAGTACTGGAACAGAGAATGGGAGAAATGTCCGATCCTTGAGGTTCATCACCTGGAACAGAAGGATTTTGATCATGGCGGAACCAGAAGAAGGGCAGCAGAACTTTCGAATGCAGATATTATGATCTTTATGACACAGGATGCTCTCCCTGCTGACAGAAAAGTAATTGGAAATCTTGTCTGTGCTGTCAGTGAAAATCCGGGTGCAGGAGCAGCCTATGCAAGACAATTACCCAGGGCAGACTGTCGCTTTCTGGAATGTTATACCCGTTCTTTTAATTATCCGGAGCAGTCCTCGGTAAAGTCGCTGGCTGATATTGATAAGTACGGGATCAAGACCTATTTCTGTTCTAATGTGTGTGCGGCCTATGATAAAGGGATTTATCTGAAAACAGGCGGTTTTACAGAGCGGGCGATTTTCAATGAAGATATGATCTGTGCCGGAACAATGATTCAGAAAGGCTATTCAGTTGTCTATGCGGCAGATGCGAGAGTGTATCATTCCCATAATTATTCCGGAAGGCAGCAGTTTCACAGAAACTTCGATCTGGGAGTATCCCAGGCAGAGCATCCGGAAATTTTTGAAGGAGTACCTTCTGAGGGAGAGGGAATCCGTCTGGTAAAAAGAAGCCTGGGCTATCTGATAAGAACGGGACACTTCTGGCTGATTCCTCAGCTGATCTGGCAGAGCGGAATGAAATATGCAGGATATTTCCTGGGGAAAAGATACAGAAAACTTCCCCGGAAAGTTGTTCTTGCATGTACCATGAGTCCATATTACTGGAACAGAAAATAAAGGTAAGCGGATAACCTTAAGACACGCCAATTTACGATAATTGTCACATTTTGAACACAATTAATTGATATACTGATTCCAGAGTTCAGGAGAAGAATTGCTGTAACTGTGCAGAAATAAAACAGTTACAGATCATTGTTTATTTCGGGGAGTGTTCCGATAAACAGTAATACAGGAACAGAAGGGAGCAGATTACATGAATGATGAAAGAAACCTGGGTGAAAAAACAGATGATTCCGGTCAGCAGCCCAGATATGAACATTATCAGTTCCATGAAGAACAGGGAACTGTTTTGAAACCATCCGGTCCCTCTGGACACAGAAGAAATCAGAATTCTTTTCAGAAAAAAGCAGGGGCGACAATCGCACTGGCTGTGATCTTTGGCCTGGTGGCGGCAGTTGTATTTCAGGCGGCAAATTTTGCAGCAGACAGATTCCTGAATACAGGTAAGTCTTCGGTGCAGATTAAAACTACAGACAGTGTGGATCTTCAGGAAACGGCATCAGATGACAGCACTGCCGATAAGGTGCTGTCTGACTCTGAGAATGGAACAGTAGCAGCAGTGGCTCAGGCTTCCATGCCTTCTGTAGTTGCGATCACTACGGTCAGTGTTCAGGAAATACCAAGCTTTTTCGGATATAGTTCCCACCAATATAAGAGTGCGTCAACAGGTTCAGGGATTATCGTTGGAGATAATGATGATGAGCTTCTGATCGCAACGAATAATCACGTGGTGGATGGAGCTACAACTCTGAGTGTCTGCTTTATCGGGGATGATGTGGCAAATGCAGAGACAGAGACTGTGAATGCGGGAGATAATGGAGATCTGAATGTAGAGGATGCGGTCAGTGCCAAGATTAAGGGTACAGATGCTGATAATGATCTGGCAGTAGTTGCGGTGAAGAAATCGGATATCCCTGAGGACACTTTAAATCAGATCAAGATTGCTCAGATAGGAAGTTCGGATGATCTGGCAGTAGGGCAGCAGGTAGTTGCGATCGGTAATGCGCTTGGATATGGTCAGTCTGTAACATCAGGCTGGATAAGTGCATTGAACCGGACGATTTCTACAGATGACGGAACGAACAGTACAGGACTGATCCAGACGGATGCGGCAATCAATCCGGGTAACAGTGGTGGTGCACTTTTGAATATGAAAGGCGAGCTGATTGGCATCAATTCTGCAAAATACGCAGACAGTGCTGTAGAAGGTATGGGATATGCCATTCCTATTTCCAAGGCAAAGCCTATTCTGGAAGAACTGATGAATCGTGAGACCAGGGAGAAAGTAGACAGTAGCAAAAAAGGATATCTGGGAGTAAGTCTTGCCAATCTGACCACAGAGGCAATTGAGATGTATAATATGCCCACAGGCGCCTTTGTAAGAAGTGTGGAGGATGATTCTCCGGCACAGGAAGCAGGTATCTGTAAAGGCGACATCATCGTAAAATTCGACGGACAGAAAGTCAGTGATGGTGATGATCTGCTGGATAAACTGCAGTATTATAAATCGGGAGAGAAGATTGAGGCAGTTATTGCAAGAGCCACTAATGGGGAATATGAAGAAAATACTATAGAGCTGACTCTCGGCACCAGACCGGACAATGAATAAAACAAAAGACATCGCCCATGCGGCGGTGTCTTTTATATATTATCAGTGAACAGTAACCCGGGCAGGATTCTTTTTGTGTTTATAAAACTTTCATTTTGTTATAAGGGAATTGTATGATATAATTCAGTTAAATAAGCGTAATGATCCAGCAGCCTGCTATCCTGCAGGAGTACTGTACTGTTACGAATAAGAGGATATAGAAAGGAGTCATTATGAGCGAGAACTATAATGATGATGAAATAATAGACAGCAGCGAAGATACAGAGAAAAAGAGAAACAAATCCGAAAAATTCTGTTTTCTCTGCCGCAGACCTGAGAGCAAGGCCGGTCCGATGATCGAACTTCCCAATAACATACATGTCTGCACAGATTGTATGCAGAAGAGCTTTAATTCTATGAATCAGCAGTTTAATGAGGGTAAGTTCAATTATTCTGACCTGTTGAATATGCCGAATGTGAGTATGATCGATCTGGGCAGCTTCCAGAATCCGGTGCAGCAGCCAAAGAAAGAAAAAAAGAAAAAGAAACAGGAAAAACCGGTTCTGGATCTGAAAAATATTCCTGCTCCCCATAAGATCAAAGAAACCCTTGACCAGTATGTGATCGGTCAGGAGAAAGCCAAGAAAGTAATGTCTGTAGCGGTTTACAATCACTATAAACGTGTGGCAACAGATACAATGGATGAGATTGAAATTGAGAAATCTAATATGCTGATGATTGGACCAACCGGATGCGGTAAAACCTATCTGGTTAAAACCCTGGCGAAACTTCTGGATGTGCCGCTTGCAATTGCAGATGCCACTTCTCTTACAGAAGCCGGTTATATTGGCGATGATATAGAGAGCGTTGTTTCCAAACTTCTGGCAGCGGCAGATAATGATGTGGAGCGTGCCGAGCATGGTATTATTTTCATTGATGAGATTGACAAGATTGCCAAGAAGAAGAACACCAACCAGAGAGATGTCAGTGGTGAGGCAGTGCAGCAGGGAATGCTGAAGCTTCTTGAGGGAAGTGAGGTGGAAGTTCCTGTAGGTGCAAACAGCAAAAACGCAATGGTACCGCTTGTAACTGTTAATACACGTAATATTCTGTTTATCTGTGGCGGTGCTTTTCCTGATCTGGAGAATATCATTAAAGAAAGGCTGAACAAGCAGGCATCTATCGGTTTTTATGCAGACCTGAAGGATAAATATGATAATGATCCTCATCTGCTTCAGAAAGTAACAGTGGAGGATATCCGCAGTTTTGGAATGATTCCGGAATTTATCGGACGACTTCCGATCATATTTACTCTGGACGGATTGAATGAGGATATGCTTGTGAAGATCCTGCAGGAGCCGAAGAATGCGATTCTTAAACAGTATCAGAAACTTCTTGCACTGGATGAAGTGAAACTGGAATTTGAAGACGGGGCGCTTCATGCAATTGCTGCGAAAGCACTGGAGAGAGATACAGGTGCCAGGGCACTTCGCGCGATACTGGAAGAGTATATGCTGGATATCATGTATGAGATTCCGAAAGATGACAGCATAGGAGAGGTTGTGATCACAAGAGAATACATAGAAGGAAACGGTGGTCCGAAGATCCTTCTTCGCGGACAGGAGCCGATCCTGCTGGAGGGTAGTCATTAATTAAAATAGTTTTGTTCTTGCATTATGAGGACAATAATGGAAGGGAGTAAATATTATGGGAACAGATTTTTTTGATGGATTAGTTAAGACATTTTCAAAAACAACGAAGGAACTGGGAAAGACAACAAGAGAATTAGGTGCCCGCGCAGAGCAGACGATCGAGGCGCAGAAGATAAGAAGTAAAATCACAGGGGAAGAGCGCATTATTGAGAAAATCAAAGTTGATATCGGTGATATTGTTTACAGACGACATTCTCAGGGTGATGGAATTGATAGTGAGTTAAGTGCTTTATGTCAGGAGATTGATCAGCATTATCTGAAAATCAGGGAGTATAAGGATAATGCGGCGAACCTGAAAGGAGAGAAAATCTGCCCGTCCTGCGAGCGGGAGGTAGATATTAATGTAAGTTTCTGTCCGTATTGCGGAACGCCATGCCCGACTCCGGAACCGGCGAAGAATGTGGAAAATGACACTGTATCTTCAGATGAAGATGAAGATGGGAGTAATGGGCCGGAAGAAACACCGGCAGAAGAATTACAGCCGGAAGAACCAGAGACAGAGAAAACAGCAGAAACAGAACCAGCACAGGAACAGCCGGTGGAAGAAACACCAGTGGAAAAAGAAACAATGGAAGAGAAGTAAGTAACTGCAGGGTAAATTATTTTTACAGATTTACCAGATAATTACAGTATAATTAAAAATATGTTGCAAATTGATATGGAATATGATAATTTTATATCGTATCAAAAGGTATGAAAATTACGAACAGGAGAGGGAAAGATGAAAAACAGAAAATTAAATCAGTTATTAGTCGCAGGAATGATCAGTGCAGCTATGATGACTTCCGGTATCAGTGTTCAGGCTGCTGATTTTAGTGATGATACATCAACAGTAGAAGAACAGTCTGTTGGCTCAGCAGAAGAGGAAGCTCCGGAGGTAGAGGACGGATCTGAATTTCAGTCTGATGCTGCTGAAGCATCATCAGCAGTAGCAGTCAGTTCAGCGAACTTCCCGGATGCAAAGTTCCGCCAGTATGTTTTAGACAATATTGATACAGACAAGGATAAGAAACTTTCAGCGGCAGAGATCAAAGCAGCCAAGACGATTGATGTTTCAGGACTTGGAATTTCCAACCTGAAAGGTATTGAACGTTTCACCTATGCGACAGATCTGTTTGCGGCAAATAACAAACTTACTTCTGTAAATATTACAAAGAATAAAAAAGTTGCATATCTGAATCTGAGTAATAACAGTCTTGCAGGAACTCTGAATCTCAGCAAATGCACAAATCTTCGTGTAGTGAAGTATGGAAGCAATAAACTGACAAAGGTAGTAATGCCTTCCAAGAAATATCTGAAGAACCTGGATTTCGTAGATGCAAGCTCCAATAAATTTACCACACAGGCAAATGCAGGACTGAACATCGGAGATACTGATTATGTAAAGAGTCTTTCAGAAGTCAATGCCTCCAATAATGCCATCACTTCATTTAACTGTGCCGGATTTCAGGGAATCCTTGATCTTAGAAATAATAAGATCACAAATCTGAAACTGGAAAACAGCAAGGAAGGGTCTCAGGTAGTTTCCTTATACCTTGACGGAAACTCACTGAGTAAGACATCTTCTATTGACTTTACACCGGAATGGATTGCCGTACCTCAGCAGTTCAGCTGTGATGCAAAGGTTTCATCCAAGGTCAAAATGCTGAAGGCAACTGCATCCATCACATCTGCAACATGGGATCAGATCGTGGTAAACGTTGGTTCCAGTACAGATGATGCTTCTTACAAACTGGAGAAGAAAACAGGCAACGGTGCATATGAAACTGTTAAAACATGGGATAATGGTGATCTGGCTGACGCAGAGTTCGGAGAAGATTACACAGATAATGTGATTTCTACAGGAACAGCCTATACATACAGAGTTACAGCAACTGTACAGGTAAAAGATGCCAATAAGAACCTCAGATCCTGGTCAAATTCCGCAGAAGTAAAAGCTACAGCAACAGGTACAAAGCCGGCAATCTCTGTGAAGTCCACCAAAAAAGGTGTGGCAACCGTAAGCTGGAAGGCTGTTGCAGGTGCAGACGGATATGATGTTTACTGTGGATCATCCAGGAAATCCCAGAAGGGTACGGTTGTAAAAGGAACTACAGAGCTGACCGCAAATAGGACAAAGCTGACAAGTGGTAAAACTTATTATTTCAGAGCACGTGCATATAAGATGGTAGGATCTTCCAAAGTATATACAGGTTACAGCACAGTGAAGAGCGTGAAAGTTAAATAATACAAAAAATAATTGAGAATAGTATAAAATCAAGCCGGCGATGTGAGAGCAGATATCTTTTACAGAGCCGGCTCTTTGATTATGGCAATTCCGTAAAATACTGTGGACAGTCCGGTATTGCTATAGATGAATTGTTATAGATGGGAGGAATGTCATGTGAAATATATCAGAAAGAGTTTCTTTTTATTTTGGTTGATAGCGGTAATGCTGTTTGGAACAGTATCGGCATCCGCAGCATCTGCAAAACCAGAAACACCGGTATTGTCCGGAACAGCAGCCGGAAACAGAGTGACTCTGAACTGGAATAAAGTAAAGAAGGCCTCCGGCTATCAGATTTTTCTGTATTATAAAGCCTACGGGAAATACAAATACGTGGGAAGGACCAAGAACAGGAACATTACCAGTTTTACACTGACAGGTTCTGAAGATAAGCTCTACACTTATAAGATACGTTCTTATCTGAAACAGGGAAACAAAACTCTGTACAGCCCATCATCGAAAGCACTGGAGATAAAAACAGCTCCCGGAAAACCTGTGATCACCCGGATAAGAGTGAGAGAAGAAAGCGGAACCCTGATCAAATGGAAAAAAATCAAAACTGCAGAAGGATATCAGATATTCCGGTCAGAATCCGAGGACAGAGGATATAAAAGAATCAATATAGTTTCCGGCAATACAACATTCAGTTATGCAGATACAGGTGCTGTTTCAGGAAAGACTTATTATTACAGAATACGGGCATATGTACGAAATCAGGGAAATGTTGTATATTCTGAACTGAGTGATCCGGCAGAGGCGGTAATGCGAAAGACTATTATGATCGGAGATTCCAGAACAGATATGATGAAAGATGTTGTGGAGAACGATAACATCACATGGATATGTGAGGTTGGAATGGGGTATAAATGGCTTAGAGATACTGCCCTGAAGACCTTGCAGGAGCAGATGAAAGGAAATGAAGATATTTTTGTCTGGCTTGGTGTTAATGATGTATACAATATTTCAAATTATATCAGTCTGCTGAATGAGGAGATTCCAAAATGGAAAGCGCAGGGAGCGGATGTCTATATTGTGGCAGTGGGACAGGTAACCAAAGATCCTTATGTAACAAATGAGGAAATCGAAGATTTCAATGCCAGAATGAAAAAAGAAGTTGCCGGTGCGAAATATGCAGATCTTTATTCTTATCTGAAAAAGCAGGGATATAAGACAACAGACGGAACTCATTACGATAATGAAACCACATGGAAGATTTACCGTTATCTGATGTCTTTTGTATCATAAGAACAGAAAAAAAGGAAACTGTATCAGTTTCCTTTTTGAGTAAAAAAATAATGCAGAAGATGGGACTTGAACCCACACGATATTGCTACCACAGGCACCTGAAGCCTGCGCGTCTGCCAATTCCGCCACTTCTGCATTTTTTATTTATCAATCGCTCTCTCGCGACTGCTCATTTATAATAACCGATGTATGGATAAAAGTCAATAGCTTTTTTGAAATTTTTTTAATTTTTTTTACAGTATCCTCAAAACGCACAATTTGTTACGTAGAAGTGTAAGCTTCTTCTGATAAACTGCGGAGCAGTTATCTGGTGTAGAGTTTGCACAGAGAAGAGGATGATTGAAATTTTATAGAGGTATTTGGATGTGAGAAAGCAGTGAATGCATGTGATTGGGTCTGCCTGAAATTACAAAAAAGTTTTTAATATCAACTTAATTATTTTTAGTACCTTATAAGGTTGAAAAAAGCACTTTGCTGTGATACAATCTTGAAGATTTAGGAAAAAATAAGTGATAGACACAATATAAAGATAAGAAAGGGAGATTGTATGAAAGCATTTCTGATATTAGAAGATGGCCATGTGTTCAAAGGTACAAGCATTGGTTCAACGAGAGACGTTATCAGCGAAATCGTCTTTAATACTTCCATGACCGGTTATCTGGAAGTAATGACCGACCCTTCCTATGCAGGACAGGCAGTATGTATGACTTATCCCCTCATTGGGAATTACGGAATCTGTTATGATGACCAGGAGTCATCAAAGCCATGGGTGGACGGCTTTATTGTCCGCGAATTATCCCGTGTCCCAAGTAATTTCAGAAGCGTGGACACGATTCAGCATTTCTTAACAAAGCATGATATTCCAGGTATTGCCGGAATTGATACCAGAGCCTTAACGAAAATCCTTCGTGAGAAAGGTACCATGAACGGTATGATCACCGTCAATGAAAATTATGATTTAGATACAATTATCCCCCAGTTAAAAGCATATACAACAGGTAAGGTAGTAGAGAAGGTAACATGCCGCGAGAAAGAGATTTTAAAAGGCGACGGTCCGAAAGTAGCACTTCTTGACTTGGGAGCAAAGAGAAACATTGCACGTTCCCTGAATGAAAGAGGATGTGAGGTTACAATTTATCCGGCACTGACACCTGCGGAAGAGATTCTGGAGGCAAATCCGGATGGCATTATGTTAAGTAACGGCCCTGGAGATCCAAAGGAATGTACTTCTATTATAAAGGAAATAAAAAAATTATACGATTCTGAAGTTCCGATCTTCGCAATCTGTCTTGGACATCAGCTTATGGCTCTTGCAACAGGTGGAGATACCCATAAGATGAAATACGGACACAGAGGCGGAAATCATCCGGTCAAAGACCTTGCAACAGGACGTGTTTACATTTCTTCCCAGAACCATGGCTATGTAGTAGATGCTGAGGGACTTGAAGAGAAAAACATTGCAAAACCTGCATTCGTTAACGTCAATGACGGCACAAACGAAGGTATGGCATACGAAGGAAAGAATATCTTTACTGTACAGTTCCATCCTGAAGCATGCCCGGGACCGCAGGATTCCAGTTACCTGTTTGACAGATTTATGGATATGATGGGAGGAAATAAATAATGCCAAGAAATAAAGACATTAAAAAAGTACTTGTAATTGGTTCCGGCCCGATTATCATCGGCCAGGCAGCAGAGTTTGACTATGCAGGAACACAGGCATGCCGTTCCCTGAAAGAAGAAGGCATTGAGGTTGTTCTTCTTAACTCCAACCCTGCAACCATCATGACAGATAAAGATATCGCTGACAGAGTTTATATCGAGCCTCTGACAGTAGAAGTAGTAGAACAGCTTATCCTGAAAGAGAAACCGGACAGCGTCCTTCCTACACTGGGCGGCCAGGCGGGATTAAACCTTGCTATGGAGCTGGATGAGAAAGGTTTCCTCAAAGAACACAATATAAGACTGATCGGTACAACTGCCCAGACAATCAAGAAAGCGGAGGACCGTCAGGAATTTAAAGATACCATGGAGAAGATCGGTGAGCCGATCGCAGCATCCAAGGTTGTTACAACAGTAGAAGATGGTCTTGCATTTACAAACACCATTGGTTATCCGGTAGTTCTTCGTCCTGCTTACACACTCGGTGGAAGCGGCGGCGGTATCGCTCATAATGAATATGAACTTCGTGAAATTCTGGAGAATGGTCTTCGTCTTTCACGTGTAGGTGAAGTTCTGGTAGAGCGCTGCATCGCAGGATGGAAAGAGATTGAGTATGAAGTAATGCGTGACAGCGCAGGAAACTGCATCACAGTCTGCAACATGGAGAACATTGATCCGGTTGGTGTCCACACAGGTGACTCTATCGTAGTTGCTCCATCTCAGACACTGGGAGATAAAGAATATCAGATGCTCCGTACTTCAGCCCTGAACATCATCACAGAACTTGGAATCACAGGTGGATGTAACGTTCAGTACGCTCTGAAACCGGACAGCTTTGAATACTGTGTAATCGAGGTAAACCCGCGTGTAAGCCGTTCCTCTGCACTTGCAAGTAAGGCAACAGGTTACCCGATCGCAAAGGTTGCAGCAAAGATTGCCCTGGGTTACACACTGGATGAGATCCCGAATGCGATCACAGGAAAAACATATGCAAGTTTCGAGCCAATGCTTGACTACTGCGTAGTTAAGATTCCGAGACTTCCATTTGATAAATTTATAACTGCAAAGAGAACCCTTACTACTCAGATGAAGGCAACAGGTGAGGTTATGAGTATCTGCCATAACTTCGAAGGTGCCCTGATGAAAGCCATCCGTTCTCTTGAACAGCACGTAGACAGCCTGATGTCCTATGATTTCACACAGCTTACAGACGAGGAACTCCTTGCAGAGCTGGAAATCGTAGATGACCGCAGAATCTGGAAGATTGCAGAAGCAATCCGTCGTGGTATGCCACAGTCCATGCTTCACGACATCACAAAGATTGATATCTGGTTCATCGATAAGATTGCAATCCTTGTAGGCATGGAAAATGCTCTTAAGACCAGAAAGCTCACAAAAGAGCTTCTCCTTGAAGCAAAACGCATGGAATTCCCGGACTACATCGTTGCACGTCTGACAGGCAAGACAGAAGAAGAGATTAAAGCTCTTCGTGAAGAATATCAGATTAAAGCGGCATATAAGATGGTTGATACCTGTGCTGCAGAGTTTGCGGCAGCAACACCATATTACTATTCTGTATACGGCGATGAAGGCACAGAGAATGAAGCAGTAGCAACACCGGATAAAAAGAAAATCCTGGTACTTGGTTCCGGTCCGATCCGTATCGGTCAGGGTATTGAGTTCGACTTCTGTTCCGTACACTGTACATGGGCATTTGCAAAAGAAGGCTATGAGACCATCATCATCAACAACAACCCGGAAACAGTAAGTACAGACTTTGATATTGCAGATAAACTGTATTTCGAGCCTCTGACACCGGAAGATGTTGAGAATGTAGTAAATATCGAGAAACCGGACGGAGCAGTTGTACAGTTCGGTGGTCAGACAGCTATCAAATTAACAGAAGCACTGACAAAGATGGGCGTTAAGATTCTCGGAACATCTGCGGAGAACGTAGATGCAGCAGAGGACCGTGAGCTCTTTGATGAGATTCTTGAAAAATGCGAGATCCCGAGACCAAAGGGACAGACAGTATTTACTGCTGAGGAAGCTAAGAAAGCAGCAAATGAGCTGGGTTATCCTGTTCTGGTTCGTCCTTCCTATGTACTTGGTGGTCAGGGCATGAGAATTGCTGTAAGCGATGAGGACGTAGAAGAGTATATCGGTGTGATCAACCAGATCGCACAGGAGCACCCGATCCTTGTTGATAAATACCTGATGGGTAAGGAAATCGAAGTAGATGCTGTATGCGATGGCGAGGATATCCTGATTCCTGGTATCATGGAACATATCGAGCGTGCCGGAATCCACTCCGGTGACAGTATCTCCGTATACCCGGCTAAGACCATCAGCGAGAAAGCAAAAGAGACAATTGCAGAATACACCAGACGTCTTGCAAGAGCACTGCATGTTATCGGTATGATCAACATCCAGTTCATTGTTCTTGGAGATGATGTATATGTGATCGAGGTTAATCCTCGTTCCAGCCGTACTGTACCGTACATCAGCAAGGTAACAGGAATTCCGATCGTTCCTCTTGCAACGAAGGTAATACTTGGATACAAGCTGAAAGACATGGGCTATGAACCGGGACTTCAGCCGGAAGCAAAACACTATGCGATCAAGATGCCTGTATTCTCATTTGAGAAGATCCGCGGCGCTGATATCAGTCTTGGACCGGAAATGAAGTCAACAGGTGAGTGCCTTGGTATTGCTGAGACATTCAATGAAGCGCTTTACAAAGCATTTATCGGAGCAGGTATCCGTCTTCCGAAACATAAAAACATGATCATCACTGTTAAAGACGAAGACAAACAGGATATCATCCCGATCGCAAGAAGATTCGAAGCACTTGGATACAGAATCTATGCTACACTGGGAACTGCAAAAGTCCTCAAAGAGAACGGAATCAAAGTTATCCGTACAAATAAGCTGGAGCAGCCTGCCCCGAACCTTATGGACCTTATCCTTGGCCACAAGATTGATGTTGTCATCGATACTCCGCCACAGGGTGTGGAACACCAGAAAGATGGATTTGTGATCAGACGTAATGCTATCGAGACAGGTGTCAATGTTCTTACTTCTCTGGATACAGCAGAAGCACTGGCAACCAGTCTTGAGAATACAGACCTGAACAATTTATCTCTTATTGATATTGCTACGATTGCAAGAAGATAAAGAACTGATAAATAATATGAAATGATGAAAAGCAGCCGTAATTTTCTCTGTCGGAGAAAAGGCGGCTGTTTTTATCTTATAGAATCAGCAGGAAAAATACAGATTACAGTTGTATCAGTGGCATGGTGTGTAATATAATCATATGAGTATTTACAGTGAGTCAGATAGATATATGTGGGTCTTTTGCATTACTTATTATCTGGCAGAAACCTGTCTGATCCGGTTGAAAATCGTTGTAAATAAGAATAACAACAAAAAAGAAAACAGGAAGGGAAAGATTATGGATTTTATTGAACTGTTAAAGGTCATTTTCCTTG
Source organism: Blautia sp. 1001283B150304_161114_C9 (assembly GCF_015668165.1). Lineage (NCBI taxonomy): Bacteria > Bacillati > Bacillota > Clostridia > Lachnospirales > Lachnospiraceae > Blautia > Blautia sp. 1001283B150304_161114_C9. Next base: position 73,167 of record NZ_JADPGO010000017.1, read on the forward strand.
GGATTGTAGAGGGAATCACAGAATGGCTCCCGATCAGCAGTACCGGACATATGATCTTGGTGGATGAGTTCCTGAAACTGAATGTGACAGAGGATTTTAAGAATCTGTTTTTCGTAGTGATCCAGCTTGGCGCGATCCTCGCGGTTGTAGTTCTCTACTGGAACAAATTGTGGCCGTTTTATATCAGACCAATTTCAAAGAAACAGCAGGCAGTGCTTAACAGGCATGGTGCAGTGTCCAGAGGAATTCTGACTTTTGTGGAGAAGTTCTGTGATAAAGAGAAATGGGTACTCTGGTTTAAAATTATAGTAGCCTGTATACCGACGATTGTTATCGCACTTCCGTTTAATGATGTCATTGAAGAGAAATTTAATAACTATGTAGTAGTTGCCATTGCACTGATCGTATATGGTATCCTCTTCATTGTCATTGAGAATTATAACAAGAGAAGAAGACCAACCTGTACAAATCTGGAAAATCTGTCATTTAAGACTGCACTCATCATCGGTCTGTTCCAGGTACTCTCCGTAGTTCCGGGTACATCCCGTTCAGGTTCCACCATTATCGGTGGTATCCTTGCAGGAACCTCCCGTACAGTAGCAGCAGAATTTACCTTCTTCCTGGGAATCCCGGTCATGTTCGGAGCCAGCCTTCTGAAAATCCTGAAATTCGGTTTCTCTTTCACAGGAACAGAGGTGATGATCCTGATCGTGGGAATGGTAGTGGCATTTGTAGTTTCCATTATCGCGATCAAATTCCTGATGGGATACATAAAGAAACATGACTTTAAGGCATTCGGATGGTACAGAATCGCACTTGGTATTCTGGTGCTTGGATACTTTATCGGAAAAACACTTCTTGGTTAATGCTATAAAAAGAATTTTTTATAGTAGTCCTCGTAAATAATGTATAAGAAAAGCCCTGCTGTATAAGCGGCATGTACGTCATAAGCGTATATCCCGGACAGCAGGGCTTTTTATTATGTTACAGGTTTCTTATATGCAGATCATTTCGCCGGTATAAGAGGTATCATAACCTGTCAGATGATGAATCTCAGTTTTGAAATCTTCAGACTGTACAATTTCCACAAGAGCAGAGAACCCCGGCTTTCTCACAGATTCCGCAGGAATTGCCAGATACATCTGTATATCAGTCACAGGGACGAAATCAAGTCCCGGAAAGTAACGTGCGATCATTTCTTCTCCAAAAGCAACATTCGCCCTGTGCTCAAAAACAGCAGATGCAGATGACATATCAGAGACAGCTTCATTTCTGTATCCGCTGATTTTTTCAGAAGAGATTCCCCGTTCTTTTAACAGACGGTCCAGATAAACCCTGCGGGCACTTCCCTTTTCACGATTCATAAAGACAACTTTCGGATCTGTCAGGTCCTCCGCAGAAGAAATCTTTTCAGGATTTCCGGCCTGTACATAGAAGCCAACAGAGTATTTATATAAAGAAAGAAGTATCAGCGGGATTCCGGGAACCAGGTGACGGATATCATCTATATCCAGACTGGTAGCAGCGATATGTGCCTTTTCGAAATACAGGGAATAAAGTCCGTTATAGTCATTCATATGAGACTGCAGGACAGGAAGGCCATCAGGATGAGCGGACATTTTGCCGAGAAGAAGCTCCAGGGCGGCAGAAGTCTGGCCGCCTAAAATGATACCACTGGAATGAAGCAGATAATCTCTCTTCAGCAGAGAGCTCTCAGGTTCAAAATTAACAGAAGTGTATGGAATATCCTGCCCGCTTTCGGAATTGCCGGAACTGCTTCTGTTAAGATACTGTGTCAACTGCTCTTCGCTGACCCTGAGTTGTTTTCCGATTTTGGAAGATTCCAGCTCACCGCGCTTGATAAGCTCATAGACCGTTGTCTTTTTGATCTTCAGACGGTCTGCGACCTCCTGAGCTGTGTAAAGTTTATTCATCAATACCTACCATGACATTAGTAGCCTTGATCACTGCATAAGCATCAGAACCTACTTTCAGGTTTAATTCTTCAACTGCTGCACAGGAGATGGTTGCTGTGATAATGTTTCCACCGCCGATATCAATAGAAACGATGGAGTTTACAGCTCCGTTATTGATACTTACTACTTTCCCTTTTAACTGATTGCGTGCACTTAATTTCATGATAATTACCTCACTGTTTATTATTTTTTTCTATAGATTTATCTGATACCCGATCAAAGGCCGGAAAGTTGTTTTTGCCGGTAAAAATAAGGCTTTCGACCTTTTATCATTTACATGATAACATATACAAATAAAATTGACAAGAATACAAAAGTTTTGTACAATAGATACAAAAAGAAACAAAACTGAATAAAACAAAATGAAACTAAATGAAAGACGGTAAAAATATGAGAAAGAAATTAATTGCAGCAATGATGGCAGGAGTACTGAGTGCAGGAATGTTCAGCACAGGAGTTTTCGCAGCAGATACAGACTTAAAAGGTGAAGTCAACACATTCATCGCAGCAAGCTTAAGCAATGCAATGGAAGAAATCCAGAAAGATTTCAATGAGACATATCCTGATGTTGAAATCCTCTACAATGCAGACAGCTCAGGCACATTACAGACACAGATCGAAGAAGGCGCACGCTGCGATATCTTCTTCTCAGCAGCTGACAAGCAGATGGACGCTCTGGTAGACGAAGATCTGGCTAAGAAAGATACTGTAGAAGATATCCTTGAGAACAAAGTCGTTCTGATCAAACCTAAGGATGGAGAAACAAAAGTTATAGGATTCGAGAACATCACAGATGCAGCCAACATCGCACTTGCAGGTGACAGCGTTCCTGTTGGACAGTATTCCAGAGAAATTTTCGACAATCTTGGAATTACAGATGAAGTAAATAAGATGGAAATCAATGAAGGTAAAAATGTATCTGAAGTTCTTGCTGCAGTAAGTGAAGGAAGTAATGAGATCGGTATCGTTTATGATACAGATGCAGCTTCCGTTGCAGATAAAGTAGACGTTATCGCAGAAGCTCCGGCAGATGCACTGAAGACACCTGTTCTCTATCCGGTAGGCCTTATCGAAGACAAAGAGGCATCTGAAGATGATACAGCAGCTGCAGAAGCATTCCTTGAGTACATCAAATCTGACGACGCTATGAAAGTATTCGAGAAATACGGATTCACAGCATACAAAGCAGATGATGCTTCCGAAACAGATGATAAAGATGCAGAAGCAACAGAAGAAGCAGATGACACAGAAACAAATGCTGAGACAGAGACAACAGAGGAAGCTAAATAAGAATGAGTGAATTTCTGGCAGAAATAAACTGGAGTCCTTTATGGATTTCACTGAAAACAGGTTTCGCGGCTACTGTGATCGCGTTCTTTCTGGGGATATTCTTTGCGAGACTGGTAATGAAGATGAAACCTGTTTCCAGAGGCATACTGGATGGTATCCTGACCATGCCTCTGGTACTTCCCCCGACAGTGGCCGGTTTCATTCTGCTTCTGCTGTTCAGTCTGAGACGTCCGTTCGGGGCATTTCTGCTGGATAATTTTGATATTAAGATCGTACAGACCTGGAAGGGCTGCGTGATCGCAGCATCTGTAATTGCGTTTCCGCTGATGTATCGAAATGCACGCGCAGCATTTGAACAGGTGGATGTGAATCTGATCGCAGCAGGCAAGACACTTGGCATGAGTGACAGAAGAATCTTCTGGACAGTTGTCATGCCGACAGCAGGACCCGGAATCGCATCCGGTACAGTCCTTGCCTTTGCCAGAGCAATCGGAGAATACGGTGCTACATCCATGCTCGCAGGAAACATTCTTGGCAAGACCAGAACCGTTTCCGTTGCCATTGCTTCGGAGACTGCGGCAGGAAATTATGGCATGGCCGGTTTCTGGGTAGTTGTGATCTTGATCATTTCATTTGTGATCGTTGCGGCGATCAATATCGTTTCCGGTAAGGGAATGAAGATGGGCAGGTGGATGTAATGGCAGTCAGTGTGGATATTGAGAAGAAACTTCATGGCTTCACTCTGAAAGTAAAGCTGGAGAGTGATGGTTCTCCAATGGGGATCCTTGGAGCATCCGGAAGCGGAAAAAGTATGACTCTGCGCTGTATTGCAGGAATCCAGACACCGGACTCAGGAAGAATTGTTGTAAATGATAAAGTTCTTTTTGATTCAGAAAAGAAAATCAATCTTAAACCGCAGGAGAGGAAGGTCGGCTATCTTTTTCAGAACTATGCACTTTTTCCTACCATGACTGTAGAGAAGAATATCGCATGCGGATACAGAGGGGATAAGAAACATCTTAAGGCAAAAGTGGCAGATTACATAGAGCGCTATCAGCTTAACGGGCTGGAGAAACGTTATCCGGGACAGCTTTCCGGAGGTCAGCAGCAGCGTGTCGCACTGGCACGAATGATGATCGGAGAACCGGAAGTCATCCTTCTGGATGAACCGTTCTCAGCACTGGATGGATATCTGAAAGATATCATGCAGCGTGATATGCAGAACTTTCTTAATGAGTACACAGGTGATATGATTCTGGTCACTCACAGTCGTGATGAGGCTTACAAGTTCTGCGGACATCTGACAATTCTGGACAGCGGTCAGGCACTTACTACAGGAGAAACCAAGAAACTCTTTGAACGACCCGGTATTCTGCAGGCAGCCAGACTGACAGGGTGTAAAAATTTCTCAACTGTACAGAAAATGGGAAAACACAGTATTTATGCAGTGGACTGGGATCTGATGCTGCAGACCAAAGATGTGGTGCCGGATGATGTTACGCATGTGGGAATCCGCGGTCACTGGATGAAAGGTGCATCTGAAGGCGGAGAGAACCACATGGAAGTGGAAGTTATGGAATATATTGAAACGACCTTTGAACATCAGTATTTACTGAAGAACAAGAAAGGCGGAGACTGTCAGCCGGTCTGGTGGATGTGCCCCAAAGGAAATTTTGAGGAAGATCCGCATGTAAAAGTTCCGAAATATATCCATTTTCCGGAAGAGCATCTGATGCTGCTGAAAGAAGCGAAATAGAATATATAAGAAATAATAAAAAGCGTTGTATTTTCAACAGAGATTTCTGGTGAAGATATAACGCTTTTTTAACCGAATTAAGTAAGTCCTGCGGAGCAGTTATTCGGTGTAGAATCGCGTAGCCACGTAGCTGTAAGAGTCTGCCGGTTTGATCACGCAGATGGATATTATCAAATTGTCTGAGAAATCTATGACGGATGATTCTTAGAATATTTTATGTAGTCCACAACCATCATCGCCAGTTTAAATGTCAGTGCATCTTCAAACGCGCGGATATCCAGTCCGAATTTTCTCTGGAGTTTTTCGAAACGGTACACCAGAGTATTTCTGTGTACATAAAGCTGTCTGGAGGTCTCGGAGAGATTCAGGTTATTTTCAAAGAAGGTACGGATGGTGATCAAGGTTTCTTCGTCAATAGAATCCAGAGTTTCCTCTTTGAAGATCTCGTCGATAAACATTTCACATATGGAAACAGGAAGCTGGTAGATTAGTCTGCCGATTCCAAGCTGGTTATATCCGAATACATTTTTATCTGCGTAGAAAATCTTGCCTACTTCAAGGGCTGTATGTGCTTCCTTGTATGCGTCTGGAAGCCTGGAAATATCCTCTGCCAGATTACTGTATGCAACCCATGCGGAAGTCATTGCTTCTGTATTTAACATATCTACAAGCATATATGCAATTGATTCCAGATCCTCATAAGTTTCTGTAGACTGTAATTCTCTGATGATGATAATCCCTGTATCATCAATAGCTGTGATGAAATCTCTGGTACGGGCAGAGAAAATATTCCGGATCGTAGCGAGAGCGTTCTCATCCTTGGTCTGTTTGGTTTCCACAAGAAATACGGCACGCTGAACAGAAGTTGCAATGTGCAGTTTCTTGGCGCGGTTAAAGGCATCTACATCAGAATAACTACCAAGGAGAAGATTCTGCATAAAGGTATTCTTGTCGCTTTTCTCTGCATAGGCAGCCAGGAGACTCTGTACCTGGCATACAGCCAGCTCTCCGATGGTAGCAGTACTTTCTGCTTTTCCCCATACGATCAGAATATAGGAGATGGAATGGTTCTCCATGATCTTATACAGGCAGCAGCTTGTATTGGAAACACACAGGGCACTGCTTTGGCGAAATTCTTCCAGTTTTGATTCTGCAGGAAGTTTTTTATCACAGGTAGAGAGAAAGATATGGTTATCAGAATCCAGCAGACAGAAATCAATCTGGCTGATATTCTTCCAGTCTGTCAGGCATTTCTGTAAAATCTGTTGTATTTTCATTAGGTCAATCCTTTCTTTTGGGGTATGAGTCAGCTTATAGCAATCCTTGCAAATTGTCTGATCGAAGTAATCAGGCAGCCAATTCTATATTATAACATAAAAACCCGGGGAAAACTCCCCGGGTTTATTAAAGATTCCTGAAAATTAGTTGCAGATTGTAAGTTCTGTTTCTTTATCAAAGAAATGAGATTTTTCCATATCGAATGCGAATTTAATCGGATCACCAGTCTTAGCTGTTGTACGAGGATCAACTCGTGCTGTAACCTGAGTTCCGTTTACATCGAAGTATAAGAATACTTCAGCTCCGAGAAGCTCGTAAACTTTAACTACGGATGTCATCGGTGCGCTTGGAGAAGCTTCGATGAACATCTGGGAATCATGGATATCTTCCGGACGGATACCGAGAACAACTGTTTTACCTACATAGCCGCCATCTTTAAGAGCTTTTGCTTTAGCAGCCGGGATAGCCAGTTCATGATCGCCAACTTTAGCGATAAGGTTGCCGCCTTTTTCGGAGATAACAGCGTCAAGGAAGTTCATCTGCGGAGATCCCATGAATCCTGCAACGAATAAGTTACCTGGTTTCTGATACAGGTTCTGTGGTGTATCTACCTGCTGAACAACACCGTCTTTCATAACAACGATTCTGGTACCAAGAGTCATAGCCTCTGTCTGGTCATGTGTTACATAGATGATTGTAGCACCCAGTCTCTGATGGATCTTGGAAATCTCGATACGCATCTGTACACGAAGTTTAGCATCCAGGTTGGAAAGAGGCTCATCCATAAGGAATACCTTAGGATTACGTACGATAGCACGTCCCATAGCAACACGCTGTCTCTGACCACCGGAAAGAGCCTTCGGTTTACGATCAAGAAGTTTCTCAAGGTCAAGGATTCTTGCAGCTTCACGAACTGCTTTATCAATCTGATCTTTCGGAACTTTACGAAGTTTAAGTCCGAATGCCATGTTATCATATACTGTCATATGAGGATACAGAGCGTAGTTCTGGAATACCATTGCGATATCACGGTCTTTAGGCTCTACATCGTTCATAACTTTGTCACCGATTTTTAATGTACCGCCGGAAATTTCTTCCAGACCGGCAACCATACGAAGTGTAGTAGATTTACCACATCCTGAAGGTCCTACGAAAATGATGAATTCTTTATCTTCGATTTCCAGATTGAAATCTTTAACTGCCTGGAAACCATTTGGGTAAGTTTTGTTAATGTGCTGTAATGATAAGCTTGCCATGATTATTATTCCTCCAAAATTATTTCATATTGTTTTTGCTGATTGATTACTCGTTTTTTTCATCTGTAGACAGTATAGCGAAAAGGAGGGGGGATGGCTAGGGAAGAATCGTACAAAGATTTTTTTTGTTTCTTGTCATTCTGACGAAAAGCCATAACCAGTATCTGGGGATTCCGTCAAACTGTCAAAAGACATAAGAAAAACGCAGGACAAAATGACGAAATTCTGTCTGCGTTTCTCAAAATTGGAGTTAAAATATGGTTCTTTTTTACTACCTGTTACTCAAAGTATATATAAGATTATGGTTTGGCTGAATCAAGTCAAAAATCTCTGACAATATGAAGGAACGGATGAGAAGAGACGAATATCGGGCTAAAATTACAGGAGGATCAGAAAAAGCAAATCATCAGGAAACATTTTGCGCAAATTCTGTGTTGACCAGTTCTGTATACGGTGTACGTTCTTTCAGTTCACCTGCATCTTCCAAGATATCCTGCAGCAGTTCAAAACCATCCTGCCCGAACACCAGATTTTCTTTCCAGGTGTCCTGATCGTAATAACGTTTTACAATGGCTGTGATGGTATCCAGATCTGTTTCAGGGAACTGTGGCTCGATTACTTCTGCAATCTCCTCTGGAGTATGGCTCTGAACGTAGTCCATACCTTTCTGCAGAGCATCAGTGAATTTCTGCATGATATCAGGATTTTTTTCCATATAGCTGGTTTTGGCACTGTAGGAGGTATAAGGCACATAGCCGGAGTCAACACCAAGGGATGCCACGACATACCCAGCGCCCTGCTTTTCAAGAGCAGTAGCAGACGGCTCAAATTCTACAGTGAAATCTGCCGAATCATCTCCTGTAAAAGCAGCCGCAGTAGCGCCGAAGTCAATGCTCTGGTCAATAGACAGATCTTTCTGAGGGTCAAGGCCATTCTGCTTCAAAATATATTCAAATACCATTTCCGGCATGCCACCTGCCATCACTGCTACCATGTAAATAATCATCTGATATCTGTTTTGCGGTAGTTTCTGCTGATAGATCCGGCAGATAGTCTTTGGTAAGCTGCATGATTTTTTCTTTTGACTTTACAATATGGTATGGCTTCAATGGATTATCTGTGGATTCAAGAATCCCAAGTTTCTTCATTAGCTCAATATATGGAAGAATACTCTGCTTTGTTTTCTTGAATCCAAGGTCAGTAATATGCTCTGACAGATATTTTGCAGAAGTAAACCCACGTTCATCCTCAGCAATCAGTTTCATCACAATCGCAATCATGGTATTTTCTCTTCGATTCATTTCATCAGCAGGACTGTAACTAATCAGATTAGACAAGCCGTATTTCAGTGTAATTTCCGGCATCCCGTCTTCGTCCACTACGATTTTTTCAATCAGAAGTTCAATATCTCTTCGGTCAAGGTTGCCTCCTGCAATGATTTTATCTACCACCTCAAGAGCATTTTTTAGTTTATCCTTTACATCAGGCGTTTCTATGGCAGTTTCATTCAGTTCTTTTATCTGCATTTCCAGACTATGAATCTGAGCAAACAAATCCTTCTGCATAGAATCATACGTTTCATTGATTAAGTCTTCATTTCCAGCAGCGACAGCCAGATCTTTTACTTTTTGGGTAAGCAGAACTTTCAGTTGACTTTTTCGCTCATTGATAGCTGTGTGCAGTTCCTGCCGTTTTTCTGCTATTGTTTTTTTCTCTGCTTCAAAATCCTTTAAATCATAGGTAGAAATAACTTCACAGAGAGCATTTCGACACATCTTGATATAAGTCAGAACATCTTCCATCAGATCATCTTCTTCAATTAAATGTGCCTTGGAGCAATAACGTCTGCCTTTGGTGTTATAAGTGGTACAGATGTAATATTTCCGTTCTCTGCTGGAAGTTTGGCGTTTAATTGGCGTAAGACGGCTTCCGCAATCCTTACAGAACAGACAACTGCCAAAAGGATTCGGAATCTCTGAGCCAAGCCACTGCCCGCGACTTCCCCGATAATTGGTGCGGTTACGTTTTTCCTTTAATTCCTGTACTAACGCAAAGGTAGCCTTATCAATAATTGCCGGGTGATGATTCTCAAAAATACATTGTTCTTCCTTTGGCACACGTTTATCTTTTCCATGAACCGTATTTCTTGCACGTTTTTTCAAACGAAAAGTACCAATGTAAAAATCATTATCCAGAATTTCTTTTATCATAGCATCTGACCATTTAGACGCTACCTGTCTTTTGGACAGTCTACCTTCTTCTATTTCACGTTCACGCTGTATCATAGAGGGAGTAGATGCTCCCTGCTCGGTTAGATATGTGGCAATCTTGCGGTAGCCAGAACCGGAAAGATATAAGTCATAAATTTGCTTAATGTATTCAGCTTCTTTTGGTACAATTTCCAGAATGGTTTTATCCTTTTCGTTACGGCGATAGCCAAACGGTGGTCTGGTAATCAGTGTTCCTTCTTTCTGTCTGGCTCCTATGGCACGTTTGATTTTCTTACTGGTATCTTTTACATATCGCTCATTAAACCATGTTTTGATACCAATGGTATCGTCACTGGAATCCATAGAATCATAATTATCGTCAATCACAACCAGATGCTTTCCACGTTCCTGAAATTCGTCCAGAAGAAGTAGCACCTTTGCATTATGTCTGCCAAGGCGTGAAAAGTCTTTGACATATACAGCATCAATATCTTTATCCAGATCAGCCATCATCTGCTGAAATCCCGGTCTGTCAAAGATATAGCCGGAAATGCCATCATCTTCATACCAGCGGTCAATAACCATACCATGATCTGCTGCATACTGGTTGATAATCAGCTTTTGATTTTCTATGGAAACATAACTCCTTTTATCATCGTCTCTGGAGAGACGGACATATCCTGCATTCATAGATGTTCCTTCCTTAAAAATGTAAATTTATTTATTATGCACTATGTAATTATATTATATATTTAAAACTGGAAGATGTATATAGAAAAATCTTAAGATTATTAAAAACAGATAGTATTAGACATTTTTGTTGATTGCGGAAACAGGCAGAATTTGATACAATTTTAGAAATAACAATTTGAGGAGGAAATATGGCATCAAGCAAGGAATACTTAGAGTTTATTTTAGGGTAGCTATCTGAGTTAGAAGAAATTACTTATCGAGCTATGATGGGAGAATTTATTATTTATTATCGTGGCAAGATTGTAGGCGGTATCTATGATGATAGATTACTTGTTAAACCAGTAAAATCAGCAATTAGTTATATGCCGACAGCTCCGTATGAATTACCCTATGAGGGAGCAAAAGAGATGTTGTTGGTAGATGAAGTTGATAATAAGGAATTTTTGACAGGCTTGTTTCATGCAATGTATGATGAACTGCCAGCCCTAAAACCGAAAAAGAAGAAATAGACAACTTTCAGTTTTGGTAACTGATAAATCGGAATTTATAAAGGAGAATATTGATGAAACTATTTTTATGTTCGCACTTTTCAAGTGTAGGAAGTCTGATAAAGGAAGAAATTGAAAATAAGAAAGTCGCATTTATTCCAACAGCTTCGTTGCGTGAAGGCTACACCGGTTATGTCGGCTCGGCTCGAAAATTATTCAAAAAGTTGGGAGCAATCGTAACTGAAATTGATATTTCAACGGAGGCTTATTCAACAATACAGTCTGTTTTTGAAGATGCAGATGTGATATATTTTACCGGCGGAAATTCTTTCTTTCTTATGGACCAACTCCGTAAAACAAGAACTGATGGGTTGCTGAAAAAGGAATTGGCAAATGGAAAATTGATGATCGGCGAGTCAGCAGGCGCAATTATATGCGCTCCAAGCATCCAATATATCGAGCAAATGGATGAAAAGCCGGAGGACTACTCACAAGAAGATGATGCAGGGCTTGATTTGATTGATTTCTATGTTCTTCCGCATTATCTTACAGCACCATTTAAGAAAGTTACCGAGAAAATAATGACTGAGTTTTCGGATTTGAATCTATGCCCTATTAACAACCATCAGGGAATTGTAATTGATGGTGAAGGTTCAAAGGTTATTTGCAAAGACTAATTTGAAAAATCCTTTTTTTGAAACTGGAAAACCGGAAGCTGAGGAGATAGACTATTGAGAACATATGAGAATAAAGACGAGCTTAAAAACGAGATAAATAAAAGCTTTGCAAAGTATATTTCAGAATTTAATGATATTCCGGAGCATTTAAAAGATAA